>NZ_BJMS01000012.1 GCF_006539285.1 Sporolactobacillus inulinus | reverse complement strand
GATTCTTGGCCAAAACACTGGACTATTGGTTTGAAAACGGGGCAAAATCATATAACTTCTTATCCTGTAAAAAAGAAAGCGGCGATATCAATTACTTTCCGCCGCTTCCTGATATATATAAACGCCAACCTGCGAAGCCTAGGACATCGCCGGTCAAGCGATATATGTTACTCTCTCTATGGTATCCTATGAGCAAAAAAACTATGGGTGACAGTGCTGCGCTAAATGATGGAAATTCAAGACGTTTACGGATCGTATGCATGTTCGAAGCTACTCATTTTCGTTAAATCAAACCAAAAGCGAATGGCTCCTGATCGGTCCGTTCTTAAACTGAATACATCACGCTTGCGCAGCGCCTGAACAACCTCTGGATGCGGATGCCCGTAACGATTCGCTCTACCGCAGGAAATGACACCGACTGCCGGATTCAACTGTTCCAGCCACGCCTCAGATGTTGATGTGCGGCTTCCATGATGGCCCAGCTTAAGTACATCTGCACGCAAATTGGGATACCGCTGCATCAGCTCGCGTTCCCCGGAAATGCTTAAATCACCGGTAAAAAGCCAGCGTTTTCCGCCGAGCACCGCATACAAGACAACAGAATTGTCATTACTGTCTTTCGCATCCTCTAATGGGCTGAGTACATGAAAAGCCTGCGTCTTCAATTGTAACGTCATTCCCGAGCGCAGCAATTGAATAGCCGTTCCTGAGGCGGAAAGCTTTTTAAAAAGCTGTCGCTCCTGCAAATCCGGATCATGATAAGGACTGACCAACAGTTTTCGGACGGCTGTTTTTCCGACGATTCCTTGCAGTCCCCCGACATGATCGTAGTCTCTGTGGGTAAGCACCAGCGCATCAAGATGCGTCACGCGTTGGGCAACAAGCTCATTCAGCACGACATCCCGCCCAACTTCAAACGGCTTTCTGCGCCTCGCCCATTTTTCCTTTTCAAATTGGATTGTTCCACCCGTGTCGATAAGCAGCGCGCCTTGACGGTGCGGAAGCTGAATCAGAATGCTGTCGCCCTGTCCGACATCAAGAAATGTGACCGACCCGCGCGGATCCGCATAATCAGTCAGCATCACAACCAGATACATCATCAAAAATGGGATACACAAAATGAGGATCGCCTTTTTGTTGCGATACTGTTCCCAGAGCAGAAAAGAGAGAAAAATCAGAACTACCGACGTGCAGATCTGCCAACCGGATAAGGCACCGTAAACCATTTGCAGCGATGGAATCTGTGCCAATTTGAGCAGTATTTGATGCGGAAGCAACAACAATGCATCCACTGCCCACGAGAAAAAAGGAGAAGAGTCTGCCCAAAACAGTGAGGCAAAATAAGCAGTGGCGCAAAGTGGAAAGATAAGAAAGGTAATAAAAGGAACGAAGAAAACGCCGAGGACAACACCAATCAAAGAAATTTGGTAAAAATTCGGAACAATGATTGGAAACGTTGCAAGCTCACAAATCAAAGACAAAACGATCATTCTTAAAATGAATGATGGGTAAGCCTGTGCAACAATTGGCGCTGCGATAAGAACAACAAAGGCAATGGCAAACGATAGCTGAAACCCTAAATCAAAAACGATGTTCGGATCAAGAAAAACCATGACAAGACAAGCAATGCTGATTGGATCCGAAACCGGCATTTTATGCCGCCGAATCAGCGAAAAGAGCAGGACAATACTTGCAGTAATACCGGATCGGACCACTGAGGGCTCTGCTCCGGTTAGCAACACGTATGCAGGCATCAGCAAAAGGAGAAACACCGCGACGTATTCCCGCACCACGCCCACACGACGAAACAAATAGTACAAACTACCGAAGACAACGGCAATGTGCATACCGGAAACAACAAGTACATGGACGAGTCCGAACTGGCGATAAGCCTCAGAAAGTGCAGGATCCATTTGTTGATCGCTGCCAAACAAGAGCGCATTCATCATCTGCGCACTTGGTGAAGTAAACCGTGCGTTAATCCAGTCGGTCTGATCTTGGCGAAACCCACCAAAAAAGCCAATCATGTTATAGCTGGATTGCGCCTGCATGTGTAGCTTTTTCGCCTTCATTTTCCAGTAAATATGATGCTGCTTGAGATACTGCTGCTGATCAAAGCCGTGAAAATTAGTTGGTGCCATGGGCTGATCCATCGCTCCGATGACCCGCCACAGCTGACCTACTCTGATAAGCTGCCTCAGCCGTTCCTTTTCAACCCTAGTCTTCAACAAATAATCAACGATCACCGTTTCGCCTTGACTCGTTTTCAGCTTAAAGCGCAGCCGATCACCATCAAAGTCCGGCAACGAAGCCATTCGTCCGCTCAACTGCTTTTCTCGACCAGAAAAGATTGATTTATCGGTTTGTACAAATGTAAAATCAACGACAAGGATCAGCATTAGAGCCAGAAAGACAGCAAACATGCGGTAATGCCGCCGAAAAACAAGATAGAAGCTGTAGCTGATCAATAATAGCACCGGTACAGTTCCGTTGCGTCCGCTAAGCGCCCAAGCCGTCATGCAGACACATAAAGCAGCGAGATGCCACTTACCTGTCAATGAAAGATCTCACATGCACAGTCGCACTCAAACAGCTGCTGTTTCACAGGCAGCACCTCCTTAAGTCAAGCCTCTGTTTTGTCAGAAAAAAGTTTATCGATATTCTTTTTGAACGGAACCTTTTTAACCGTTACGTTCGCTGCTTCAAAAAGCTCATTCGCATAAGGATGGTTCTTATAATCTTTAGCGAAATAAACAGTCTTGATGCCTGCTTGAATGATCGCCTTGCAGCACTGGACACATGGATAATGGGTAACATAAATTTCTGCACCGTCTGTCGGTTCGCCAAATTTGGCGCATTGGAGAATCGCGTTCATTTCCGCATGAATGGTACGCACGCAATGCCCATCAATCATATAACAGCCTTCATCAATGCAATGGGGCCCTCCGGCAATTGATCCGTTGTATCCACCGGCAATGATCCGTTTGTCGCGAACGATGGTTGCGCCGACAAAAAGACGTTCGCATGTACTCCGGGTTGCCAGTAGATGGCTTTGTGCCATAAAATAATGATCCCACGATAGTCTCTCCATGTCTTAGAAAACCTCCCGATTTTTCACCTGTCCTACTATTGTATCAGAATCATCGGCTTTTTCAGAGTGGATTCGCGATCAGTCAATAAAGCGCCATAAATGGCTTCATTTGCTCCAGAGATTTCTCACCAATCCCAGAAACAGCAGCCAAATCATCCATCGACTTAAACGAACCGTGCTCCGTTCTGTATTGGATGATCGCTTTAGCTTTTGCCGGACCGACTCCTGGAAGCTTCTGCATTTCCTGCTCATCAGCTGAATTTATATTTACTTTCGATTGAGCAGGCTGCGATTCCAACCCACCGGCATCTAATTCTTGTGCTGAAGGAGCAAGCGCCTGTGCACCCTTTTCCGGCACATAGATGACCATCTCATCGGAAACCTTTTGAGCCAAATTAATTTTGTCGCGATCTGCTTTATTCGTAAACCCGCCTGCACGTTCAATTCCGTCAATGACGCGTTCTGAAGCTGCAATTTGATAAATCCCCGGCTTTTTTACCGCCCCTTTAATGTCAACCACCAAAGTTTCGGATGCAGCATCTTCGGCTGGTGCGTCATTCTTTTTCTTTTCTTGATCCGCGTTTGCAAACAATGCTTCAGCCTGCCTCATTTCCGCCTTATTCTGTACATTGTGTTGGTGGGCAAAATACCAGACGGTGCCCGCAAGCAACAGTACAGTAATACAAATCGCTGCCAGCTTGCTTCGCGTTTTTCCCTTGTACTTCATACGTCACCCCCTTTCGTATCAGGTACGTCAAAGACATAATTCATTCAAGAGCAACATAAGTTCTAAGAGGAGTTTAACGAGGGCAGAGGTGAGTCATGATGAGAATCGGCGTAATTGGGACCGGAACAATTGGGACGCTACTGGTTGACGCATTAATAAAAAGCAAAGCTGCAAAACCTCACGCGATTTCCGTAATGAATCACACCAAAGAGAAGGCAGAAGCGCTTGCGAAGAAACATTCGCGACTATCGGTTTGCGATTCACCAATTGACATTCTCCGCCGAACAGATTTAATTTTTCTTTGCGTTAAACCGAATCAATTTCCCCCGCTGCTGCGCACGTTGCAGCGAGCGTGGCAGCCCAGCCAGCTGGCGATATCGGTAACAAGTCCGATCACGATTAAACAGCTTGAAACGTATATTCCGTGTCCGGTCGCTCGTGTTATTCCGAGCATCGTCAATCAGAGCCTTTCCGGAAGCACGCTGGTAACCTTTGGAACGAGCATGACGGACTTGCAAAAAAGCAGGCTGTGGGCCGTGCTCGCCCAGTTTTCCAATCCGATCGAAATTGATGAAGCAAGTGTCCGCGCGGCTTCGGATATTGCAAGCTGCGGACCTGCCTTTATCACCTATCTGCTGCGCAAAATGATTGATGGTGCGGTCACTACAACACCGTTATCCCAAAAGCAAGCGGCGCAGCTGACGACTGAAATGATCGAAGGATTAGGAAACGTGTTCCAACAAAAGCTTTACACACTT
Organism: Sporolactobacillus inulinus; assembly: GCF_006539285.1. Lineage (GTDB taxonomy): Bacteria > Bacillota > Bacilli > Bacillales > Sporolactobacillaceae > Sporolactobacillus > Sporolactobacillus inulinus. The sequence goes on along the minus strand of NZ_BJMS01000012.1, from coordinate 38,238 downwards.
GAGGAGCTGCAAAACAAAGTCACGGTTAAAGGCGGGATCACGGGGGCCGGCCTCGATGCACTTGAAAACGAATTTCACGAAGCTTTTGAGAATTTGTTCCGTGCCACACAGGAAAAGTTTGTTGAAGATCAAAAGAAAGTTCGGGAAGGTTTTGAACAAGAAGAGTCTTAATTCGTGGTTTCAAGATAATACATTCGTCATGATCACGAAGATTCCTTCATGAAGCAAGAAAAAAATGATCCGAACATCCTGTCTCCATCATAGGATCGCGGATCTTTTTTAATTTAGGGGGCTATTCCTCGTGTACGTGAATGTAAAAAAACGAAAGACACGGAGATCGAATCCTCTCCGTGCCTGCGTCGTTCAAAACTTATAATAATTTCTTTTCAAGTGTATAGGACGGGGCATCTCCCCATAGCTTTTCCAGTTGATAATAATCACGATCTTCTCGATGGAAGATGTGCGCCACCACATCACCGAGGTCGAGCAGCACCCATCGTGCTTGGTCATACCCCTCCATCCGATGAACCGTGACTCCTTTTTCATCGGCAGCCTTTCGCAGGGCCGTTGATATGGCCTGTACTTGTTTTTCGGAATCACCGTGACAAATGATAAAATAATCGGCAATGACGGAGATCCCCTCCATTTTTAGGATAACAAGATCCTGAGCCTTCTTATCATCAGCGGCTTCGGCAAGGTACTTCACCCATTCTTCGCTATTCATTCAGTCACCTCATTCGTCTTTTTATCATTTTTCATTACAAGATCATTATATGCTTCAAAAGTCTTCGGATAGACGCTTTGTTGTTTGGCGACAAGATAAGCGATCGTTTTCTGCAGTTCTAAGCGCACCGCTTCATTCAAATCCCGTTCTGCTGCTTCTCTGACCGTATCGACACCTGGAAAAGAACGATTGGGTTCAATGTAATCAGCAAGAAAAATAATTTTTTCAAGAAGCGTCATTTCTTTATGACCCGTAGTGTGATATATCATCGCGTTTAAAATATCCGGATCGTCAATCGCGAACTTTTCTTGAACATACACTGCTCCAGCTGGGGCATGCCATAATTTATCCGAATACTTCAAGCAATCGCTCCACGTTCCTGGTTTGCGCAGGATCAATGCCTTTAATTCGTCATCGGAGAAATATTTCACGATATCATGCAACATCCCGGCCAATCGTGCCTTATACACGTCCCCGCCATATCTATTGGCGAGCTTGCCGGCAGTTTCAGACACACCGACAGAATGAACGAAACGTTTTTCCGGTAGAATCTCTTTAATTACCTGTTCTGCTTCATCAATTTGCATAGAGTCCACGCTCCTTAATGTAGTTTATGACTGCGTCACACAAAAAGTAGCGGCAAGATCGCCCCATCTTTAAACGCTCACGCAGAAAACTTGAGGACAAATCCACCAAGGGCATCTCAATGTACTGCACGTCTGCAAAATCAGGATGTGACTCCGGATAACCTGGGCGATTAAAAGCAATGAACGAGGTCAGTTCACTTAATTTGCCAACTTTGTGCCATGTTGGGAGATCATCGACCATGTCTGCACCTAGGATGAAATAAAAAGAATCATCCGGATAGCGTTCATTAAGCAAGCAAATTGTATCAACGGTATAGGATTTGCCCTTGCGTTCGAGTTCTAAGCGGCAAAGTTTAAACCGGTCATTTTCTTCAATGGCCAGGCCAACCATATCCGCCCGTTCTTCAGCAGATGCCCGCGCATGCTTTTCTTGAACATGAGGAGGCTGATACGTTGGCAAAAACCAAACCTCATCCAACCCGCAGGCTTCAAGCGCCTCCTCGGCAATCAGAAGGTGCATGAGATGCGGCGGATCAAAGGTGCCGCCATAGACACCAATCCGTTTTCCCATGGCCATCCCTACTTCTTCGGGAGGTCAATGCGCTTGTGATCTTTTGATGGCCGATATAAAACTGCCGTATGGCCAATGACTTGAACAAGCTCCGCGTTCGTCTGCCGACTCATGTCGCTGCTTGCCTCAGTTGGATCTTCAAAAGTGTTTTGTAAAAATTGTACCTTAATCAGCTCACGCTTTTCCAGCACACGGTCAATCTCTTCAAGGAATTGGGGATGCACCCCAGTCTTGCCAACCTGAAAAACCGGTTTAAGCGCATGTGCCTTTTTTTTAAGAAATTTTCGTTGATTATTGCTCAGCATATGTTTCTTTTAACTCCTCCATGAACCAATGACAAACATGTCATGGCCTAAATCTTAGTGTTCGCACTTAATGATACATCTTTAGCATTTGAGAAGACCAATCGTCCAACTCGTTTCCCTGGTTGTTCACCCTTTGATGAGCGATGATCGAAGCGAAACGCCAATTCCTTTCGGCGCATAAGCCGTAATCCGCGCACCTTGGCCTTTGATCGTAATCCAGCCTAAACCGGAAAAGACGAGATCACACTCTTCTTGATCGGTACGAAAATCGAAACGTTCCATTGGCGGAAGATCAACTTTTTCGCTCGGCGGTGTCAGCAAATGCCCCAGCTGGCGCGCATATAAATCATCTGCCTGCTCCATCTTTGTGCGGTGAATGACAAGCGATGAAGACGCGTAAACAATAAGCGATCTTCGTGCAGGACCAATGTAATCAAGTCGCCCAAGCCCGCCAAGAAACAGCGTCTGACGCTCATTGAGTTGAAACACTTTCGGCTTTATTTCTTTTACCGGCATAATTTTCTTTAAATCGCGCGGATCAATAAAATGTGCCGCCTGGTGATCATTAATAATACCCGGGGTATCGTACAAGTTACCACCGTCACCAAGCGGGATCTCGATGAAATCCAAGGTTGTCCCCGGAAAACGAGAAGTCGTAATCGCTGAATCGCCGGTGCCTAAATGTTGGATGAGATGGTTGATAAACGTCGACTTACCGACATTTGTCGCACCAACAACATACACATCGCGGCCATTGCGATAATGGTCGATCGCTGCAGCGACTTCATCCAATCCATGATTCTTAGATGCACTCATCAGCCGCACATCGACCGGTTTCAGTCCTTGCTCGCGTGCTGACCGGCGTATCCAGCTGGACAGTTTGTTTGGATTGGTGGATTTCGGGAAGAGATCGCTTTTGTTCCCAACCAGAAGAACCGGGTTCCCCCCAACAAAGCGTTGGAGACCTGGTACCCAGCTTCCCGCACTATCAAATAGATCAACCAAATAGACAACCAATGCATCATGCTCTGAAATCTTGGAGAGCATGGTCAAAAAATCGTCCGCAGTCAGCGAGACATCCTGTACTTCATTATAATGCGCTAATCGAAAACAACGCTGACAGACAATCGGATCATGCTGCAGCGCACTTTTTGGGGTATAACCCAGCGCTTGCGGATCCTCAGTCTGAATCTTTACACCGCAACCGGCACAATAAAGTTCATCCATTCCTGATTAATCCTCCCATTTCAACAATCCTCGGTGCCTCAATCGTGACAAAATAAACCGCTCCAGGTGACGATTTAATTTCGTTGCCCATCCGTCCGAATCGACAATCGGCGTTACAAGGATCGTGTGCACACCCACTCGGTTTGCCCCCCAGATATCGGTCAATAACTGATCACCAACAACGACCATTTCATCTTTTTGCACCTTCATCAGTCGCATGGCTCGTTTGAATGCGAACGGGAGCGGTTTGTGTGCCCGAAAGATATAGGAAACACCGGATGAATTTGAAAACAGCTTGACCCGTTTTTCACTATTATTCGATAGAATCATGACTGAAATTCCTGCTGTCTCCAAACTTGAAAACCATTGAACAAGCTCGGGAGTTACCTTTTCTTTATTCCACGCGATTAACGTGTTGTCCAGGTCGGTGACTAATGCTTTGATGCCCCGTTTTTTTAACTTGCTTGGGTTTATATCTAAAACATTTTCCACATGTTCTTCAGGCAAAAATTGTCTTAACACGAATTTCTCCACCTCATATTCTGATCCCATTTTCCCACATGTTGACGATTTTACCAAGCCCTAATTCATAATTATCCCATGAATAGGGAAAACTCGGAATCAAATAATGAAAATAGCGACCATCAATTGATGATTTCATGAAAGAGTATGGCTAAATATGTCCTAAATATTTCGACACAATGTGACACAGGTTTATCTGTGGATAAATTTGTCCACATCATTCAACACTAGTTTTAAACATAAGTCTCAATTTACCCACACAGAATGCACAGTTTATCCACTTTCGTTGTGGATAAACTGATGATTGTTCCCTAACTTGGATCATGATAGAGTGAACGTATGCATTATCGTTCTCTCTTTATTCAAGCAATCATTGCTGGTAGCGGTTGACAATAAGCTGCCTTGAAATCTTTTTCAAACCTGACGAATGCCCGCTGCGCTTCTTTTGATCAATTAAGGTCAAGCCATATACACGAAGCACAATTTACGATGGAACTATTTTCAGGAAAAAAGGATGTGAGAACCGGAAACGGTTGACAATGGATATACTTTCAGACGATTTGCTCATTGAATCCTACGTTAAAGCCAAGGAATACAATTTAAGTGCAGACTTCATCCGATTGATTGAAGAAGAAATCAAACGCCGCAGTTTGGACAAGGAAATGAAACAAACGGGCTGATCCGGATCGTCATTCTTTTCTTAAGGTACAGGCACGGGACAGGGCGAATACCCATACATTAGAAGACAGCTACGAAATATCAAACCTCCCAAAGGAGTGAATGGTCATGCTGTCCATAGTTGGCGGTCTCGCCTATTTATTTAAAAACGTCTGGCTACTTGTCTCCTACGTCAAGAACAATACCTTTCCGCAGCCGTTGTCCGCTGAGGAAGAAGCCGAATGTTTGCGACGTATGGCTGAGGGCGATGAAGATGCGCGCAATAAACTGATTGAACACAACTTGCGCCTGGTTGCTCATATTGTGAAAAAATTTGACAACACAAAAGAGGATACAGATGATTTAATCTCCATTGGATCCATCGGATTGATTAAAGCGATCAACAGCTATTCAAGCGGCAAAGGCACAAAATTAGCCACATACGCAGCACGTTGTATCGAAAATGAGATTCTCATGCACCTGCGCGGGCTTAAAAAAACAAGAAAAGATGTTTCTTTAAATGATCCAATCGGTCAGGACAAAGAAGGCAACACCATCAGTTTGATTGACATTCTGAAGTCGGCAAACAAAGATGTCGTCGATGAAATTTCGCTTAATTTCGAGACAAAAAAAATCTATGGAGCGCTGCATATTCTTGATCCACGTGAACGCGAAGTGATTATTGACCGATTTGGTCTAGATAACAAGGACGAATTAACGCAACGTGAAATTGCTAAGAAGCTGTCTATTTCAAGAAGTTATGTCTCTCGTATCGAAAAACGTGCCTTAATGAAATTATTTCATGAGATCTATCGAAAAACGAATCAGTAATCGAGCGCACAAGAGAGCGAAGCAGGAACATTAACCAAAACTCGATTCAATGGTACACTTTACTTAGCGGAGTTCAGAATATGAATCAGAATCGAGGCATGATGATGAACGAATCCCATAAAAGTAAAGGTTTGCATTTGATGGGCGAACCAGAAGAACTGAAAAGCGTGCACATTGTTGTGAAAGGAAAAGTACAAGCTGTCGGTTTTCGCTATTTTACTTGGCAAACCGCAAATGTCTATCGAATTTCAGGTTGGGTACGCAACCGCATCGACGGAAGTGTTGAAATTGCGGCCGAAGGGGAAAAGTCAGACATACATCAGTTTGTTAAAACGATTAAAAAAGGAAGTCCGTTCTCACGTATTTCCAACGTATCCATTTACGAATATAGCGAACCACGAAACTATACTCAATTTGAAATTCGAAACGCTGATTGATAATCGATCAAAACCGCAGCAAAGATCCCTTTGCTGCGGTTTTTAAGTATATTTTCTTAAATGAAAACCTGCGGAGATGTACCGTCCAGTAGGTTTATTACATACTTATTGAAGCTTTTTTTTCAGTTTCGCCGATCTCCAGCAGCAAATAAAAGAACTGAGTAAAAACAGTAGACTTACTCCGGATAAAACCTCAAGCTTCCATTCAATCGCTTGGTATGGCGGAATGAACGTCCCGACATAGAGAAACGTACTGAGAAACAGACACAACATCCCCACTCTTTGGTAATCGACGATTTTGTTCAAAATTGTTTTCTGCTCATCTTCCACGTTCATTCCTCTCCCTTCAAGATTACTATAACATGAGAGAAGCAGGGAGAAATGAGGTAGTTTCTGACAAAAAGTGCAAGCTGCTGATTTTGAAAAAATTTAAATTTAAGCTGCGTGCTCAGTCTAAAGCTTGTGCAAGGTCATCCAGCAAATCCTGCACATCCTCGATTCCGACAGACAAACGAATGAGACCATCGGTAATGCCCAGTGCGTCTCTTCTTGGTTTTGGTATCGATGCATGGGTCATCTTCGCCGGAACCGAAATCAAGCTCTCGACTGCACCAAGGCTTTCAGCTAGTGTAAAATAGCGAGATTTTGAGAGTATTTGATTCACTGTTTGTTCATCACCGACATCAAATGAAATCATGCCGCCAAAACCAGAGGCTTGTTTTGCTGCAAGTACGTGACCGGGATGGCTTACCAAACCCGGATAATATACCTTTTTCACCTTTGGATGGTCCTCAAGGAATTGAGCAATTTGGTTGGCGTTCTTTTCGATTTGCTCCATACGCAAACCCAATGTCTTGATCCCGCGAAGCAACAGCCATACGTCCTGAGGTCCTGGTACTGCACCAACTGAATTCTGAATAAAGTACAGCCGTTCTGCTAACTCTTCAGACGCAACGACGGCTAGTCCTGAAACAACGTCGCTGTGACCACCGATATATTTGGTGGCACTGTGAAGCACAATATCCGCACCTAAGTCGATCGGGTGTTGCCAGTATGGTGTAGCAAACGTGTTATCAACAATCAAGAGCAGTCCATGGCGGTGTGCGATTGCCGATGCCTTCTGAATATCTGTGACCTTAAGAAGCGGATTGGTCGGTGTTTCAAGGTACAGGGCTTTGGTATGATTGGTAATCGCAGATTCGATTGCTTCCGGTTTGCTTGTATCTGTAAATGTCGCGGTGATCCCAAGCCTTTTGAAAACCTTGTCAATCACACGGAATGTACCGCCATACACATCATCGGTAATCACAATGTGATCGCCGCTGTTCAGCAGCATAAGGACTGAGGAAATGGCTGCCATTCCAGATCCAAAGGCAAAACCAGCCTTCCCATGTTCCAACTCGCCAATCAGCACCTCGAGCGCGCGGCGTGTTGGATTGGCCGAGCGCGAATAGTCGTAGCCCTTTGTTTTCCCCACTGCTTCTTGCTTGTAGGTACTTGTCTGATAGATCGGCACAGATACACTGCCTGTGAATTCATCGCCAAAAATGCCTGCATGGATGACTTGAGTTTTCGGTCTCATCACTGTTTTCCTCCAATTATGCTTCAGTATTTAAGATTCATAGATGCGTTGACTAAGATAGCGTTCACTGGAATCAGGGAAAATAACGACAATCGTTGTCCCTGGTTTCGCTTTTTCCGCCTCGAGCAGAGCCGCGTGAAGCGCCGATCCCGATGAACTGCCAATGAGTAAGCCTTCAAGAGCAGCCGCTTCTTTGAGTCGTTTGAATGCATCTTCATCAGATATTGTATAAATTTCATCAAAATACTCGGTTTTGACGAAAGAAGGAATGAATTCCATGCCAATTCCCTCAGTTCGATGTTCCACCGGTGCACCGCCATTTAAAATTGAACCCACAGGTTCCACAACAACCGTCTTGATCTTCGGATTTCGCTTCTTCAAGTAATCCGCAGTTCCTGTAAACGTTCCGCCTGATCCGGCTCCGGCAACGAGGACATCTAAGGAGCCATGTAAATCTTCCCAAAGTTCAGGTCCAAGTGTCTCAAAATAGGTCTTTGGGTTATTTGGATTGGCAAACTGATTTGGGCAATAGCTGTTCTTAATTGACTGCTCGAGCTCCTTTGCCTTTTTAATCGCGCCTGCCATCTCCTGATCTGAAGGAGTCTTGATCACACGGGCACCAAGTGCCTTCATTAAGGTTTGTTTCTCAACGCTAAATTTTTCAGGTACACAGAACAGCACATCGATGCCCTTTCCCACAGCTGCCAGGGCAAGGCCAATCCCCGTATTGCCTGCTGTTGGTTCAATCAATGTTCCTCCAGGCTTAAGCTTTCCGGAATGCATCGCTTCACGAATGATCGTTTCACCAAGGCGATCTTTAACGCTTCCTCCCGGATTGAAGTATTCACATTTTGCATAGAGGCGAACGCCTTTCGGAAGCGGGAACGCATGCAGAGCCACGAGTGGTGTTCTGCCTACCAGCTCATGTACATTATCATAAACTGCCATATCTTTCTCTCCTTGTCTCCGGCACAAAGTCGTTCTGCTCAGCTTGTGTGCCGGCATTTTTTCGCAATTTTTTGCGCCGACAAGTACGTGACCTGCCGCTCAGCTGCTCGGGCAACAGACAACAGCTGAAACCGCAACACGATTCAGGTGTTGAACCAGTGTATGACTGGACGGAAATTTGGCTAATTGAGCACGCGCATCTCCATCAAACAGCGTATTCTCATGTGATCGCTTGCTGCAAAGTCTTGCCACGTTTACGGATATGTGCCGATTCATGAGTTAAGCTCCTTTACGATTGAAAGAATAAATTCAGCTGAATGCTTCGCCGCTGTTTCCAAAAATTGATCAAACGATCGATTTGAATCCTTTCCGGCAATGTCGGATAGAGATCGAATGATCAAAAACGGTACCTTGAACTGATGACAGACCTGTGCAATTGCTGCCGCTTCCATCTCAACTGCCTTTAATTCCGGAAAGGTCTCTTTCAGTTTTAAAATACGCACAGGATCGGACATAAATGAATCTCCGGAGCCAATTAAACCTTTAACAATTTGGTGCGTTGAATCCGCACTGCCGGCCACGATCGCTGCTTCAATTAATTTGTGATCCGGTAAAAAAGCTGGAGGCATGCCCGGAATCTGTCCGGGCACATAGTCAAATGCGGTTGCATCCGCATCATGGTGAATCACCGATGACGAGATGACAACGTCACCAATTGAAAGCGATGGATCCGTCCCTCCCGCAGATCCTGTATTAATAACCGCCTCGGGATGATAATGATCCAGAAGCAACGTTGTGCCAACCGCTGCACTGACCTTTCCAATTCCGGATTGCAGCAGAACAACCTCTGTTTTTTCAATGATTCCTCTATAAAAACGGCAGCCGGCAATTTCTATGGTTTCGACTCCGCTCATGCGTTTTTTTAGTAATGAAACTTCTTCTTCCATTGCTCCGATGATGCCTAATCTCACAACTGGATCCTCCTGAATATCATTCATTTTTATTGGCAACAATCAGCCATGCAAACCGGTTCAACTGTTTGAAATAGGGCTGAAAGTGATGCCTTTGAAAAAGATCCGCCAGTTCTTGCCGAAGTGGGTAATACTCCGTTTGAAGATCGTTCAACAAACGCGTATACCCATGGCTACTCGCCCAGTGGTGTATCTTTTTCTTTTCACGTACACTGTCAAACAGTGTATCGATAAAAACTATTCTACCATTAATCGGAAGAAGACGGCTATAGTGGTCAATTGCCTGGTCTTTCTCCTGATCGGTTAAATGATGGAATGCGAAAGAACTGATAATCGTATCAATCGGATCAATCAGTTTTGGGAAGTTAAGAAAATCACCATCAAGCATGTGAAGATTGGGGAGCTTCTCCATCGCTTTCTCCCGCATTTTTTTTGATGGTTCAATGCCTGTAACCTCAAATCCATGCGTGATCAACTTTTTTGTCAGGTTGCCTGTGCCTACCCCAAATTCGAGTACCGCCCCACGTGCATAAGCCGCTGCTGTTTCTAATATCCGGTCATAATCTTTGAATACCTCTTTATATTCACGATCGCCGCCAAATACCGAACGATCGTAATCATCTGCCCATTGCTCAAATGTGTGGATAAATTCGCGTCCCACGCGATATTCCCCCTTGGTGCTTAAATCATTTAATTCTTATATTATTAGTATGGTTTAAATGATCTAATGTCACTAAATTAGCACATTTCGCTTTCGTATTCAATGAAAACATGCGTTTATCTCTTATAAACTGGAATCAAATTTCTTTCCGCAGCGTGATGAACCAGGGACGGTTATTTTGCATCATTTAGGCGGTACGGTAATGAATGGTATCGAGCAGGAGCAAAAAGTCACAATATAAAAACCAGCCGTGCGAAACGGCTGGTTGCATGATTTATGGGGCCTTGACATTATCGGCTTGCCATTTTCCATCTTTATAGATGAGATGAACAACATAGATGGCATTGGCATCGCCTTTTGGACTGACCCGTGCAAGCGAACTGCTCGGGGTTCCTCCATTACCAAGCCAGCGAATGGTCATATTGGCTTCATCAATGCCTGTCGCTTCTGAAATGGCACGTACTTGCGCGTTCCAGTCCGCGGAACCCATTTCATAAGAGGCTTGATGACTTTCATCAGATCCAGACTCAGCACTCGAACTTGAGGAGTCGGTACTACTCTCGCCTTCATCATTAGCTGCCTGACTGGATTCATCCGAGGACTGATCTGAGCTTGAATCGCTGCTCTTTGATTCGCTAGACTGAGTACTTGATTGTGGTTCCGATGATGCCGCAGGTTTCGAATCTGGTGATGTGTGAAAAACAGAAATGAGAATAATACATCCAATTGCAAGTATGAGCAATGAAACAATCCCAATTGTCCAGCTGAGCAGCCGATCCATTTTGCTTTTCCGCTGTTCATAACGGGATGAGTAGCCATTGCCTCGCTGACTTCTCATAAAGACATCCTCCTTTTAACGACCAACGACAGTGATTATACAGTGAATGAATTTCTCGATTGTTTGAATGGTCATCATTGATTAATCTTAATAATAAAATAGAATAAGACAAGCAGGTTCGTGTATTCTAGCTTTTACACGCACTCTATAAATAAATTCGAAGGCAAGTGCCGCATCATGTCTGTCCAAGCAAAAGTGCGTCAATTGTCCACATAAATAAAGGGTATGTCGCATGAATCGCATTATGTTAGCAAAATGAGCCGGATCGATGACGAAGAGAAAAAGCGCAAAGATGCCGGAACTGCTTCCGTGCATATTTGCGCCCTTTCTGTGCGATCAGCGGTTACTCTACTTTAAGAATTTTAACACGAATGTCGCCGCCCGGTGTGCTGACACTGACTTCTTCACCAACCGACAAGCCAATCAAGCCCTTAGCCATCGGTGAATCATTGGAAATTTTGCCCTGAAATGGGTCAGATTCTGCGCTACCGACAATTTGATAAGTTTCCTCTTCGCCGTCCGGCAATTCTTTAAAAGTTACTGCTTTTCCGATCTTAACAACATCCGTCGTTTCATCATCTTCAATAATAACGGAGTTGCGAATCATGACTTCAAGCTGTTGAATACGTGCTTCAACAAAGGCTTGCTCATCCTTCGCCGCATCATATTCTGAATTTTCGGAGAGGTCGCCGAATCCGCGTGCAATTTTGATACGTTCGACAACTTCCTTTCTCTTTTCAGTTTTCAAATCGTTCAATTCGCGTTCAAGTTTTGCTTTACCTTCAGCGGTCATGTAGTGAAGTTTTTCCGACATATTTGCCACACTCCTGATTCGTTTAATCATAAGGGTTCATAGACAGTGCAAGGGTTTACACATTTTGAAAACACCGTGCGCTGCTTACATCGTTGTTTTATTCTTCTCTTCGAGTACTGCGCGAATTTTGGTTGCCATCAGATCAATGGCAACTGAATTTTTTCCGCCTTCAGGGATGATGATATCCGCATAGCGTTTCGTTGGCTCAACAAATTGCAGATGCATCGGCCGAACAGCGGTTAAATACTGATTGATAACGGATTCAACGCTTCTGCCTCGCTCCTCAGTGTCACGAAGCAGCCGCCGTATAATCCGAAGGTCCGAATCTGTATCGACGAACACCTTAATATCCATCAGATCACGCAGGCGCTCATCTTCAAGAATTAAGATACCTTCGAGGATGATGACATCTTTAGGTTCGACGGGTACAATTTTATCAGATCTTGTATGTACTGTATAGTCATACGTCGGTTTTTTTATTGGGTGGAACTTTAGCAGTTCTTTGACTTGAGAAATCAACAAATCGTTATCAAATGCCAGAGGATGATCGTAATTTGTCAGCAGTCTTTTTTCAAAAGGTTTATCATCCTGCGATTTATAATAGGAATCCTGTTGAATCACTGTGATCGATTTGTCTGGAAATGTACGGTAGATCTCACGCGTTACCGTCGTTTTTCCCGAGCCTGAACCTCCTGCGACGCCAATAACAATCGGCTTGCTTCTTTTCATCATCTCAGCGTTCCTCCCTATGCGCCCCATGTGCTTTCATCGTACTGACGGCCATACCGTCGCCGACCGTCAAAAAAACGGTATCAAAGTCTGATTGCTGTGCAAGAAAATGGTTATATGCATCTACTTTCTTCACCAATCGATTCAATTGCCGTTTCTTTACTCCGTCAACATCACAAACGAGACCATGAAAGAATACATTGTCTGTAACAATGATCCCTTCTTCCCGAAGCAATTGTGTATAGCGATGAAACATGCGTTCATACTGTGCCTTTGCAGCATCGATCAGAATCAGGTCAAACGGTGCAGCAGCTACAACTTCCTGCAATTCTTCCGTTGCATCGCCGCAGACAATGTGAATGACGTGCTGCAGATTCAGCGTTTCGATATTCTGCCTCGCTTCTTCAATCATTGCCTGATCACGTTCAACGGTAATGATCGATGCATCTGATCCTGCCGCAAGCGCCATACGAATTGATGAGTAGCCGATCGCCGTTCCCAATTCGAGGATTCGCCGCGCACCCGTCCAGCGAATCAATTGCTGGAGAAAAGCCATCGATGAGGGCTGCATGATCGGAATATATATTGCAGCAGCTTTTTGCTCCATTTGCTTAAGTCGCTCGTTTTCTGAGCACGTGAACGCATCCGCATACGCGGATAGCTCCTTAAAATCGATCAACCCAATCTTCCTTTCCTTACCATTGCCCTGCAGCTGCACGGACGCTGCAGTTCTTTACGATTCCACGATTTCTTTCATGTGTTGAAAAAGATAGCGCATTTATGATTTTTCCGCCCATTCATGACGGTATTTAGCAATGACTTCCTGGTGCTGCTCATACGTTTGTGAATAATACACTTTGCCGTTTGGTCGCGCATAAAAGTATATATTTTTTGACTTAATCGGCCTCAGAACAGCTTCAATCGCGTCAAGCGCCGGGGCGCCAATCGGTCCAACCGTCAGACCCGAACGCGTATACGTATTATAAGGGGTATCCGTTTTTAAATCTTTTTTCGTGTACGCACGAATTCTGCGCTGCTGTCCATAAGCAATCGACGGATCCGTTTGCAAGCGCATGCCCAAATCCAAGCGATTGTAGAAAACACCTGCGATTTTTTCTCGGTTTTTTTGATCCGGTGCTTCCTGCTCGATCAGTGACGCCATCGTCAAAATCTTGTGTACCGAACCAAGCTTATTCGTCTTAATCTCCCCGGAATAAGTGTGCAGACGCTGCGCCGTTTGATCAAGCATCTTGTTCACCATTTGATCAAGCGTCAGCGGCGACTTCCCTTTTTTAAATCGATAGATGCCCGGAGCAAGATACCCTTCGAGCGGATACTCAATCCCTTTTTTGAAGATTTCATTTGTTAAAAATGGATATTTTGTCACATAATGGTCGTTTACATAATTATGATCTTTAAGCTTCTTCAGAACATCCTGTTTGTCCAGTTTAGCCGCATTCGCCATTTGAGCGGCTACTTCACTGACCCACATTCCCTGACGCACATCAACAAGAACAATAATTCCTCGATGAGCACCATTTTTCAAATTATTCATCAATTGACCGATCGACATTGTTTGATTAAACGAATAAGTACCTGAGCGATACGTATTTAAATGATTCCATCTTGCGTAAAATTCAAACGCCCACGCTTTGCGAACTAATTCTTTTTTTTCAAGAATCTGAGCCATATCGCGAACCGATGCGCCGGATGGAATCGTGACGGTTATCGGCCGGTCGTTTTGTTTATTAATCGGCGTCAACAAACGGGTATAGTAGCGATTGAACCCCCAAGCCGCTCCCGCAGTGAGTGCGAAAAGAAGAATCACAGCAACTGCGAAGATACGCCAATGCTTCTTTTTCATAGAAATGAGCCGCTCCTTTCAAGAGTACCCATTAATTATACACTATTTATTTACCGGATTTATCACGTTTCGACAACATACGCCGAACGTTTTGATTTATTCGGTTTAAGAAAAACTGGGCATAGCCAGCCCGCGCAGGATGCGGTTGTGAACCATCAATTTTGTGCCTGACGAGCACTCCAGTTTGCTCGCTTGATGCACAGCCTTTGACCAAAAAAAACATGCTTTCTTATACTGCATGGAAAAAGCCCCTAGCCAGGGGCTCATTCATCACTTTCATCACTGAACGTGTTAATCATTTCTTCAACAATATCCCATTCTTCATCCGTCTCAATCGGGAAAAGCTTGAAATCATCGTCGTTGCCTTCATAGCGGAATGCAAAAACTTCCTGCTCTTCATCTTCTTCCAATTCCTGCTCTGCCGGGACAACCACGACATACGACTTGTCCGTTTCGGGAACATCGAAATAAAACAGCACATCAAATAGATTTTCATCGCCATTTTCTTCCGGAATGACAATGCGTTCTTTTTCTTCCTCATCCGGGAGGAAGATTGGATAATGGTTATGTTCGTGTTCACTCATCTTTTTTTGACTCCATTCTTTTTTTATCTAAATAGCTTTGCAGTATGAGCACTGCTGCTTCTTTGTCGATCACTTGCTTTCTTTTCTTTCGACTGACATCTGCAGAAATCAAAATTCTTTCGGCCGCCATGGTCGTCAAGCGTTCGTCCCAAAGCTCGACGGGAAGCTTTAATTTTCGGTGGATGCTCTTTGCAAAACCGCGTGACGCCTCTGCTCGTGCGGATTCTGTTCCAATTAGATCTTTAGGAAGGCCAACCACGACGGATTCAACAGCATAGTCGTGAATCAGTTGGCCAATGCGATCAAACAGCAGATTCTTCTTATGTTCGACATAGTGGATGGTTTCAATACCTTGTGCGGTCCAGCCAAGCGGATCGCTGATTGCGACACCGCATGTTACGGAACCAAAATCCAAACCCATTATTCTCATTCTTTTTCCCATTTCTCTTTGAGGTATGTTGTAACAAGTTCTTCAATAATTTCATCACGTTCAAGTCTGCGAATTAATTTTCGCGCATCCTTATGTCTTGGAATGTATGCAGGATCTCCTGACAGCAAATAACCGACAATTTGGTTAATCGGATTATAGCCTTTCTCATCAAGAGCATCATAGACTTTAAACAAGACTTCGCGCGCATTGTGATCCTTTTGATCTCCAAAATTGAACTTCATTGTTTTATCCATGATACCCATCCCCCAAACAGAATTTTGGACTGCTCGTGAAGGTCGAATCAGCGGACAGCCGCTTTCTCAATCAAATCAGAGACTGCATCGAGTGCATCCCGTACTTTTTCAGGCTGTTTGCCGCCGGCTTGAGCCATGTCCGGTCGGCCGCCGCCGCCGCCGCCGCAAATGGCGGCAACTTCCTTAACAATTTTGCCTGCGTGGAAGCCTTTTTGGATCAGGTCTTTCGTTACACCGGCAACAAAATGAACCTTCCCATCTTCGACCGAAGCAAGAACAACAATAACCGATTTCAGCTTATTCTTCAGGTCGTCGGCCATGGCACGTAGCTGATTCATGTCCACTGAGTCGATCTTTTCTGCAATGTACGCAACGTCACCGTTCTTTTTCGCAGATTGTTCCAGTTCACCGGTTTTCGCACTACCAAGCTTATTCATTAGCGCCGTGTTTTCTTTTTCCAGGTTCTTGATTTGTTGCTGAAGTCCGTCAATACGTTCCGGCAATTGATCCAGCGCCACCTTCAGCGATGCAGCAATGGCTTTCGACTGAAGCTTAACTGCATTCAGACGTTTAAATGCTGCTTCCCCAGTCAAAGCTTCGATCCGTCGTGTGCCGGCGCCGATGCCGCTCTCGCTGACAAGCGTGAATAACCCTAGTTCGGCCGTATTAGCTACATGACAGCCGCCGCATAATTCAATGCTGTAATCTCCAGCACTAACGACACGTACGACTTTACCGTATTTTTCACCAAATAAAGCAACCGCACCCAGCTTCTTGGCTTCATCAATCGGCATTTCCTTGGTTGTGACTGGCAGCTGTTCCCAAATCTTTTCATTAACAATCGCTTCAATTTGCTGCAGTTCTTCATCGGTGACTTGGCCGTAATGTGAGAAATCGAAACGCAGGCGATCGGCAGCCACATAAGACCCTGCCTGATTGACATGCGAACCGAGTACATCTTTAAGTGCCTGATCAAGTAAGTGTGTTGCGGTATGATTCTTCTGGATCGCAAGTCGTGCTTTTACATCAATTTGTGCATTCAGAAAATCGCCAATTGCAAGATGACCTTGCTTTACAACACAAGTATGCAGGTTCTGTCCGTTCGGTGCGTGTTGAACAGCGGTGACCGCGAGTTGCACGTCTGAATTGCTCAATTCACCTGTGTCGGCAACTTGACCGCCCATTTCCGCATAAAATGGTGTACGATCCAAAATAATTTGCACGGTGTCGCCTTCAACCGCATGATCAACGGTTGCATTGTCTTTCACAAGTGCGATCACTTTTACTCCGTTTACCTTGAAGTCGTTGTATCCGATAAACGTGCTTGGATTGGTGATATTGCGCAGCGTATCGCTCTGAACATGCATTGACTTTTGGTCTTTGCGTGCCGCGCGCGCACGATCCCGCTGCGCGTCAAGTTCCTTTTGGAAGCCATCTTTGTTAATCGAAAGCCCGGCTTGATTCGCGTATTCTTCTGTAAGTTCCAGCGGGAACCCGAAAGTGTCGTAAAGCTTAAACACATTGACACCGGCAATCTCCTTTTCGCCTCTGCCCTTTGCTTCATCAATGTACTGCTTCAGAATCGCGACACCTTCATGAATCGTTTCTTGGAAGCGCTCTTCCTCGCCTTTAATGACCTTCTGAACGAACGCTGCTTTTTCAGCAACCTCCGTGTAGTAATCCTTCATAATATCGGCAACGATCGGCACCAATTTGAACATGAACGGCTTATCCAGTCCAAGATCCATTGCATAGCGTACCGCACGGCGGATCAAACGGCGCAGGACATAGCCGCGTCCTTCGTTCGACGGCAAGGCGCCGTCGGCAACCGCAAACGTAACCGTCCGTACATGATCGGCGATCACTTTAAATGCCGTGTTCTTTTTACCGATCTGATATTTTGCCCCGGAAAGAGCTTCAATTTTATGAATGATCGGCATGAATAAATCGGTATCGAAATTCGTTTCCGCGTCTTGGATGACACTGACCATCCGTTCAAGCCCCATGCCGGTATCAATATTTTTCTTTGGAAGCGGTGTATGGCTGCCGTCCGGATTGTGATTAAATTGCGAGAACACAAGATTCCAGACTTCAAGATAGCGTTCATTCTCGCCGCCCGGATACAGTTCAGGGTCATCCGGATCATCGCCGAACGCAGGTCCGCGATCATAGAAAATCTCTGTATTTGGTCCGCTTGGGCCTTCACCGATATCCCAAAAATTGTGTTCCAGCTTAACGATTCGGTTGTCCGGAAGTCCGATCTTCTCATGCCACAGCTTATAAGCTTCTTCATCTTCCGGATAGATCGTTACCGACAGTTTGTCCGGTTCAAAGGCAATCCAATCCGGGCTGGTCAGGAACTCCCACGCCCAAGTAATGGCTTCCTCTTTAAAGTAATCGCCGACCGAAAAGTTGCCAAGCATTTCGAAAAATGTATGGTGGCGCGCCGTATAACCGACATTCTCAATATCATTTGTTCGAATCGCTTTCTGCGCATTGCAAATACGCGGATTTTTAGGAACGACTCGTCCATCGAAATATTTTTTCAGTGTCGCTACACCGCTGTTGATCCACAGCAAGGATGGATCATCGACCGGAATCAGCGATGCACTCGGTTCAACCGAATGACCCTTTCCCTTGAAAAAGTCCAAAAACATTTTTCTAACTTCCGATGAACTTAATTGTTTCATCACAAGAACCTCCACTCAATTTGTTACAGCATTATGTAAACCAATCGGACGCTCAATGAAAAAAGCTCTCATCCCATCACCAGAAAGGACGAAAGCTTTTAAGCTTAATCTGCGCCGCAATGAAAAGAAGCAACGCAACCTATGTATCACAGCGCTCAGGAAATCCTTCCCGTTAAACAGCTGCAACTGCCCCGATGAACCGCGGAAAAGCCGTTCCCGCACAGTGCATTCGGTTGATGAGCTGCTCGCACGCTTCACGCTATTCTTTTCGTCTCGGTTTCACTATTCTCCCGTAATTATAGTTGAATTTCCCCTTATTTGTCAATGATTCGAAACCGTTCGTTCAGGTGGCGCAAACAGGTACGAATAATGATGAAACAAGGAATCGCAAGCAACATACCGACAATTCCAGCGAGCTCACCTCCGGCACCGACTGCCAGCATGATATAGAGTGGATGGATTTCCGCACTCTTCCCAACAACAATTGGCTCGATGACGCTGCCTTCAAGAAACTGGATTAAAATGATCATCAAAATCACGCCGGACATGGCGTAAAACGACTTCGTCGCAGCCACAAGTACGGCCGGTGCCGCACCAATAAACGGTCCAAAATAGGGGATCAAATCCGTTGCTCCGATGAACAGTCCGAACACCATCGGATAAGGAACCTTCAGGATCCATAGTCCGATCGTTGCCATCACCGCCAGTATCCCGCAGACCGTCAACTGGCCGCGAATATACATCCCTATTGATTGATCCATCTCGGCACAGAGATCTGCCGTTTGTTTCCGCCATTTCTTCGGAACAAGCAGCAGTACATTTTTCTTAATCAGCGCCGCATCTTTGAGCATGTAAAAGGAGAGAAAAGGAATCAAAAGCAATGTCAAGAATGAGCGAATCACATTGGAACACCAGTCAATGATCCCCTTTCCCATCTTATTCATACTGTGTTTGATTCGAACGAGCGCTTCATTCACCTGATCATGTACTGCCTCTGGAGTGGACGTGTACACCCGATCCAGATTCGTTTCATACAACTGCTGATAATTGGTAATCTCATGATCCAGACTGCGAAGTTCATGCAACAAAACAGGACCGCCTTTATAGATGGCAAAACCGACAATACTAAAAAAAACAGCGTAGATCACAAGAATAGCCATCGTCCGATGCAGCCCCAACCGCTGCACACGGCCGACTAAAGGGTGCAGTAAATACGAAATAATTGCTGCCGCAAAAAAGGGAATAGCAATACGCATCAAAAAATGGGTGACACTCCCGATGAACGGCAACAAACGATAGAATAAATAGCCATTTAGAAAAAGCAGTAGTATGATGAGCAGAATCTTCATCCACTGCAGGGCAGTCCATTTTCGCATCATGATCCCTCCAAAACTAGTTTTACCCAATTTGCGGCGAATCATGAGCGATGAAACAAGATCGGAGCAAATGGCTTAGAAACCATTCGCTTTCGCTTCCAATTCAGAGTCTTGAAACAAATCATCAAGATCGGTTAAACTGCCGTCTTCCTCAACCTGACTCAGCGATAATTTTCCTTCTTGCAGAGATAATTCGATAAAACAGTTCCAGCAGTAAAATTGATTGACGCCTATTTTTCCGATATCGGTACTTGCACAATTGGGACATTTCATTTTTTTCACCTCAGTAATGAGCTTTTGTTACATCTTTCATTACTGGCATCAATGTCCCTATTTGCTGGAAAATATACATATCTATTCAAAAAAAGAGAACAAAACTCGATTGCGAACGCGAAAATGTATAGAAAAAAACTTGGTCAATGAGCAACTGAACCATTGCCCGTGACCAAGTTTTTTCACTTATTGATTTATCGTAATATGCGCTGCCCCTCAATCCTTTACTATGGGCGCGGTTTCTACTTCGGTTGGCTGATCAAACTCCGACTGATCATGATCCGGCTGAGGTTCCGGTGCCTCAATCAGATGCAGCCGTTCGCCTATTTTGCGTGCAAGATTAGAGTTGCGCTGATCAACGTCATTACTGCTTACCGCTTGATTAAATGCCTCAACATCGCCGCACAGAACGAGAGAATCCTTGCTCCGGGTCACCGCCGTGTAAATCAGATTCCGTTTCAGCATGCGGTGATACCCCTTAACAATGGGTAGGATTACAATTGGAAATTCACTGCCTTGCGCTTTATGAATCGAGCAGCAGTACGCGAGTGTCAGCTGATTCAAATCATGCTTGAGGTATTTGACTTCAACCGAATCAAAGGTGACGATCACCGTATCTTCCTTATCCGTCGTCTCCTTTGCACGAAAAACAGCGGAGATTTCGCCAATATCGCCGTTAAATACTTGTTCATCAGGATTGTTCACCAATTGCAATACCTTATCATGAACACGAAAGATATGGTCTCCATAGGTCAGCTCACGCTTCTGGTCACTTTTCGGATTAAAGAGTTCTTGAAGTGACGTATTAATCTGTTCAATACCGGCATTGCCACGGTAAATCGGCGCAAGCACTTGAATGTCCTTCGGCGGATACCCCTTTTTCTGTGCACCGGCAGCGACTTTACAGATGACATCGATGATTTGGTTCTGATGGCATTTGAAGAAACGGCGATCCTTTCGCGGCTCTGCGACATCGACCACTGTACCCTCTTTGATTTCATGAGCAAGTTCGATAATCGATGAGCCTTGCGCCTGACGGAAAATATCGGTTAATCGGATCACCGGAACGGCGTCGGATTGAATCAAGTCGCTCAGTACCTGACCAGGACCGACGGAAGGCAGCTGGTCTTCGTCGCCGACAATGATCACCTTCATCTCATCCGGCAGCGACTTAAGCAGCTGATTGGCAAGCCATAAGTCAACCATTGACATCTCATCGACGATCAGCAGCTTCCCTTCAATTGGATCATTTTCGTCATGCGCATAACCGGAACCGCCATTCCACCCAAGTAGCCGATGGATCGTCACCGCCGGAAGCCCTGTCGATTCTTTCATCCGTTTCGCCGCGCGTCCGGTCGGGGCAACAAGTAACACAGGATAAGGATGATCCTCATCATAATCTTTCGGATCGAGCGAGCAACTGTTCAGCTCCGCATAGACTTCTACAATCCCTTGAATGACCGTCGTCTTTCCCGTTCCCGGCCCGCCGGTTAAGATCATGATCGGGGACTGGATCGCTTCACGGATTGCTTGCTGCTGACTCTCAGCGTACTGCATCGACAGCTTGTCCTCAACCTTGCCAAGCGCCTTGAGGAATTCGCTTTCTGAGTATTCGTCCTCTGCTTCTTGTTCAACCAGCTTCTGAATGCCGGTGACAATCCCCTTTTCCGCATAGTAAAGCTGCGGCAGATAAAGCTGGTCGTCTTCTCGAATTAATTTTCCATCCTCTTCCAGAACATCAATCTCATGGATGAGATCTGCTTCATCGATGCTCTCTTTTGAGGATAATAGTTTATGGACTTCTGAAATTGTCGCTTGTTCCGGCATAAAGACATGACCATCATTCATCGCCCGCTCGTTTAACCAATACAAATAGGCAGCTTGAATCCGCTCCGGATGGTTTCCGGAAATGCCAAGAGACGCGGCAAGCTCATCCGCACGTTGAAAACCAATACCCTCGATATCCTGAATCAACTGGTATGGATTCTCCGCAATAACCTCGAGGCTATCATTTCCGTATACTTGATAGATCTTCGTCGCCAGCTGTGAACCGAATCCGTAGTCCGAGAGCCCGATCAGAATTTTCTCCAATCCTTCATTTTTAAGCAGCGTATCGGCAATCATCGAACGCTTGTCTTTATCAAGTTTCGGTACACGCTCCAAACATGAAGGATCATTTAAAATATCAGAAATCGCGTGTTCGCCAAGTTCGCCAACGATCATCTCCGCCGTTTTTTTCCCTATTCCGGGGAAAAGATCGCCGGAGAGATAGCTGATTACCCCGGACTTCGATTTCGGCAGCATTTTTCGATAGGTCTCTACCTCATATTGTTGACCATATCTTGGATGCGTCTTTAACTTGCCGGCAAATTGATAGGTTTCGTACAAATGGATCGTTGGAAAAAAACCAACCATTGTGATCTCTTTTTCGTTGATGGGCTCCGTGGTTTCATTAATTTTCACAATCATGACGGTGTATCCGTTATCGCTGTTCTGGAATACGATTCGGATTGGCTCACCCTTTACCGAATTTGTCTGATCCGAAAAAAGATCCATGGTCGTTTGTCCCATTGTTCCGTCGTCCTTTCGCTTAGTTATGCCGACCGGTTTGCTTCTTATCTAAGCTTTTCAATCCGTTTGCAGCCAGTATATGACCCGGGCTAAGTTCAAGCGCTTTATGAAGCAAGTGCCGGGCTTTCGTGATCTGGTCTCGGCACGCAGCAATGACACCTAAATTATAATACGCATCCGCATGTGCTGCATCGGCTTCAATCACAGTTAAGAACTGTTTTTCAGCCGCATCCACATCTCCAAGCTTCGCCAAGGAAAGTGCATATTGAAACCGGGCTTCTGTATCCGCTTCATTTAATTCCACCGAGCGCTGGAAGGCAGCGAGTGCTTGACCGGAGCGACCGAGTTCGGTTGCGGAGCGTCCGATCATGTAAAACAGATCGCCGTCATTAACCCCTGCGCGCTGTGCATCAGCAAACTGAGTCAGCGCCTCTTCGTACCGACCGAGTTCGAACAGTGCGTTACCATAACCAAAAGCGGCACTGCCATAGTTTGGATCCAGTTCCAGTGCTTTATTGAAAAAGTTGACCGCACGCGCGCTGTCCCCCATTGCAATCAGCAAATTGCCGAAATTGGTGAAGCCGGCAGGGTCATTCGGATGCTCAGAAATGACACGGTCCAGCATTTTCGCAGCTTCTTCGAACTTCTTCTCAGCAATCAAGCGCTGCACTTGTTCCATCGTCTTCATCCCATCGCCTCCAAATAGATTCTGTTTCCCCGTTATGTAAAAAAAGGACGAGAAAGCGCCCGATCTCTTTTAGAGACGGTGCAGGTTCCATCAGCATGTATCTGCAGACGACCGAGCGACTTGCTCGCCGCAACGCTACATGTCCATTTGTTTCATAAAAGTGTTGCACGTTAAGTTCGTGTGAAAAAGACTCAAGCTTTTAACGCAAAGCTGAGTCTGTAAAATCGAGTGTTTTATCTGTTCCCTGCCCTAAAATGGTTGCAATCGTTGCTCCACCGAGGCACTCATCGCCATCATACAAAACCACAGATTGTCCCGGAGTAACCGCACGCTCCGGCTGATCAAACACGACCTTAAGTCGATCGTCGTCAAGCACATGAACGGTCACCGGTTGATCTTTCTGGCGATATCTGAACTTTGCTGTGCAGTGGAACTCACCGCTCTTAGGCATGCCGGAGATCCAATTGACCTTGTCAGCCAGTAACCCTTTTGCCTGCAGCGCAGGGTGTTCGGATCCCTCCACCACATACAGAATATTACGCTTTAAGTCCTTGCCGCACACAAACCATGGACCGCCCGGACCGCCAATACCAAGTCCTTGGCGCTGACCATTGGTATAGTACATGAGCCCGTCGTGATACCCTTTGAGTTCACCATCAAGCGTGCGGATCTCACCGCGGTTTGCCGGCAGATAATGGCTCAGGAACTCCTTGAAATTCCGTTCACCAATAAAACAGATACCGGTACTGTCCTTTTTCTCAGCCGTTGCCAAGTGATGTTCACGTGCAATTTCGCGTACCTCTGGCTTTTCCAAATCACCGAGCGGGAACATCACCTTGGAGATCTGTTCTTGCGAGAGCTGATTCAGGAAATAAGTTTGATCCTTATTCTGATCGACTGCACGAATCATCGCTGTTTTGCCATCGCGACGGTCAACGCGCGCGTAATGACCGGTTGCCACATAGTCCGCGCCGAGCGCCATCGCATGATCGAGAAACGCTTTGAATTTAATTTCCTTATTGCACATGACATCCGGATTCGGTGTCCGTCCTAATTTATACTCATCGAGGAAGTATGAAAAAACACGATCCCAGTACTGTTTCTCAAAGTTAACTGCATAATAGGGTATCCCGATTTGGTTGGAAACACGGACCACATCTTCATAGTCTTCCGTTGCCGTACAAATTCCGTTCTCATCGGTATCGTCCCAATTTTTCATAAAAATACCTACTACATCATAGCCTTGCTGCTTCAGCAGCAACGCGGCAACAGTTGAATCCACACCGCCCGACATGCCAACAACCACACGTGTCTGACTTGGGGATTTTCCAGTCACAAGACTTCACCCGCCTTTCTTAATGAAACGAGATCGCGTACGGATGCGGCAATGATCCGCCCCGCCTCGCGTATTTGATCTTCATCGATAAGATCACCAAAACTAACACGAATCGAGCTGACCGTCTCCGGAGCTCGCTCGCCAAACATTGCCGTCAGCACATGTGACGGTTCCACCGATCCCGCCGTGCAGGCAGAACCGCTGGAGACTGCTACTCCAGCTAAATCCAGTTTTGTGAGCAGCGTTTCAACATTGGTTCCTGGAAAATAAAGATTCAATACCTGAGGCAAAAAGTGATCCGGATTGCCGTTGATTTTATAGGTCACCTTTTCCTCATCAAGTGTCTCAAGAATGATTTGCCGTGCATGCAAGCAGTTGTCAATCCGTTCGTGGAAATGTTCACCGACTTTTTCGACTGCACGTGCCAGACCGGCAATTGCCGGAACATTTTCCGTGCCGGCACGCCGTTTGCGCTCCTGATCACCGCCATGAGTATATGCCTGTAGCGATAAACCGTCCCGTACAAAAAGAAAACCGATCCCCTTTGGACCGCCGATTTTGTGACCGGCCATCGACATCAAGTCGATCGGTGTATCCTTAACGTCCATGTCGGCCGTACCGAATGCTTGCACAACATCCGTGTGGAAATAGGCCTGATGATCGGCGAGCAGATGCGCGATTTCATGAATTGGCTGAATCGTGCCAACCTCATTGTTTCCAAACATTATCGAGACAAGAATGGTATCCTCGCGTAATTTGCTTTTTAATTCCTCGAGCGAAATGCGTCCCGTACGATCCACATCGAGGTAGTCAATTGTGAAGCCTTGCGTTTCTAAATACGCGCATGTTTTTAACACACCGTGATGCTCGATTTTCGTCGTAATGATATGTTTTCCCTTATCGCTGTTGGCAAAAGCCGTACCGAGAATGGCGATGTTATCGCCTTCCGTACCACCGCTTGTAAAGACGATCTCGCGGCTGCGTGCCCCGATATATTTTGCAATTGTATGACGCGATTCATCAACGATCTTGCGCGCCTGTCTGCCGAACGAGTGAATACTCGAC
Organism: Sporolactobacillus inulinus; assembly: GCF_006539285.1. Taxonomy (GTDB): domain Bacteria; phylum Bacillota; class Bacilli; order Bacillales; family Sporolactobacillaceae; genus Sporolactobacillus; species Sporolactobacillus inulinus. The sequence continues at coordinate 12,703 of NZ_BJMS01000012.1, read as the reverse complement.
GGATTTCCTACCACCTGCTGATACGTTTCCACCATGATCTGAAGCACTTCCGGATCAATCGGTGTTGTTGCGGCATGATCAAGATAAATCGGACTCACGCCTTATCACTCCTTTAAATCAATCGAATCACGCGAGCGAGAAGCAACCCGCGTTCGTTTAAATATAAAACATATCCGGATCCTGTACTTGAGGATCGGAATCGTAATGAATCAAATCGTCGAGTGTCGTCCCTTGCAGCACATCGCGTACCGCATCACGGATTTTCACCCACAGCTCGCGTTTCGCCGGATCATCATCGTCCATGACTTCCACCGGTTGAATCGGCCCTTCCAGAACACGAATCACATCGGCTGCTGTGATTTCGCTCGGCATTTTCGCCAAAACATAGCCGCCGTATGCGCCGCGAATGCTGCTGACCAGTCCCGCATTGCGCAAAGGAGCAATTAATTGTTCCAAATAGTGTTCGGAAAGGTCATGTTCATTTGCAATCGCCTTCAGCGAAAGCGGTCCGCGACCTTTGTTTTTGGCAAGTGCCATCATAATCGTCAAGCCGTAACGGCCTTTCGTTGAAATCTTCATCTCGTTACACCCCATCTTAAACCGACATTTATCTTCTTTCATCTATACCCTATCAAATAAGACCAAGATGCATGTCTGCCCTGAAGCAGTCCACGGGTCTATTCTGTTAAAACAATCCTTCCATACGAACATAGCTTCTGATTTATGGTAAACTATGTTCAGACCTTAAATCATTATAGACGAAAATGCGTGACGTTGCACGTCATCAAGAAGGATTCCCGCAAATACAGAAAAATGAGAGGATGATCGGGATGGATCTGTTTGATTTTCCAACCGATGACCAATCCAATTTAAACGGTCGGCCGCTCGCTGATCGGATGCGCCCGCAAACACTCGATGAATTTGTCGGTCAAGAGCAAATTGTCGGTCAGGGCCGGCTGCTGCGCCGTGCTATCCAAGCAGACAAACTGACGCCAATGATCTTCTTCGGACCGCCGGGGACCGGCAAAACGACGCTTGCCCATATCATTGCTCAAACGACTTCTGCCTATTACGAACAGCTCAACGCCGTTACATCCGGCGTTGGCGATATTCGCAAGATTATTGCGGCTGCGGAAGAACGCCTGAAATTTGATCAGCAAAAAACAATCTTATTTATTGATGAAATCCATCGCTTCAATAAAGGACAGCAAGATGCACTCCTGCCTTCTGTTGAAAAGGGCACAATCATTCTCATTGGTGCAACAACCGAGAGCCCGATGTTCGAGATCAATGCTGCGCTGCTGTCCCGGTCTCGATTATTTCGATTCGAGCCGTTGACGGATAAAGCAATTCGTACGATTCTTAACCATGCATTGACCGATAAAAAAAGAGGTTACGGCGAATCGGCCATCGAAGTGGATGAGGATGCTTTGGATCATCTAGTTCGCGTTGCAAACGGTGACAGCCGTACGGCTCTGCATGCCCTAGAGCTTGCCGTGCTGACCACAGACCCTGATTCCGACGGCGTCATCCATATTGATCGCAGTGTCGCCGAGGAATCGATTCAGGAAAAGGTCCTGCAGTATGATAAAAACGGAGACAACCACTACGATACGGTTTCTGCGTTCATCAAAAGTATGCGCGGATCAGATCCAAATGCCACGCTTTACTGGCTCGCCAAGATGATCGCCGCCGGCGAAGATCCGAAATTTATCGCCCGCCGTATTTTCATCCATGCCGCTGAGGACGTCGGTCTTGCCGACCCCAATGCGATTCTGATCGCCAATACCGCGGTCACCGCGGTCACATTCATCGGAATGCCTGAAGCACGCATTCCGCTTGCCGAAGCAGCGCTTTATGTCGCAACAGCGCCAAAGAGCAATGCTGTGATCAGCGGAATTGATGAAGCACTCGCTGTCGTAAAAAATGAAAAAACGGGCGAAGTTCCCATTCACCTGCGTGATGCGCACTATAAAGGGGCGGCCAAGCTAGGACATGGGAAAGGCTACCTCTATCCGCACGACTTCGAAGACGGATATGTACCGCAAGACTATCTTCCGGGGAAACTGCACAGCAAACACTTCTACCATCCTTCTCCACGAGGCTATGAACGAACCGTTCAAAAACGGCTCGACTATTTTGCCGAACGCGACAAGAAAAAGCGCTGATCCAGCGCTTTTTTTGATTTAAAGCTTCAATCCTCTTGACTATTGATCGTGTATAAAAGTCTTAAAAGTTGTCAATCCTTTTTACAAATCAGCAAGAATGCAAGAAGGAGCATAGAACATGACAAAAGTGAGACAAGATGCATGGTCGCATGAAGATGATCTTCTGCTCGCAGAGACCGTTCTGCGCCATATCAGAGAAGGAAGTACCCAGCTCGACGCCTTTGAAGAAGTCGGCGATCGGCTGAATCGAACCGGAGCTGCATGCGGATTCCGCTGGAACGCAATTGTCCGCCAAAAATACGAACAAGCAATACAAATCGCAAAAAAACAGCGTAAACAAAAAAAACGTGCCGAGCAACGCAGCAGAGTATCCCGCCCAATGACTCAATCATTTCCTGTTATGGAAACCGCGGACCTCACGGATCCTACATCGTTCACTGCCGAAACTCCGGCACAACAAACCGAAACACCAGCCGCTTCCTCAACAAGCAGCCTCACATTAACCGATGTGATCCACTTTCTGCAGCATCTGCAAAACGGCAACACAACAAACAGCCGACTGGATAAAGAAAACACGCATTTAAAACAAGAAAATGCACGTTTGCAAAAACACATCGGCGAACTAGACCAAGAGATCGAAGCCTTAAAATCACGCCAGAAGACCGTTGAAGAAGACTACCAGGCACTAGTCGGCATCATGGATCGCGCCCGTCGTATGGTCGCCTTCCAAGATCAAGACGCTGCGTCAGCACCCGCCTTCAAAATGGACCAAAACGGCAACCTGGAAAAGATTGCAAAGTAAACAAGTAAGAATACATACACCCTCGAGTTCAAACGGCTCGGGGGTGTATGTATTCACAAATTTATTAACTACTGGTAATTTGTTTTTGTATCAATTATTGATATAAGAGATTGATTTCCATCGTTATGATCATCCTCTGATTCGCCCCCACCCCTCAATTGAGCATTTATTACAATCTCGCCATTACCACTGGTTTCAAATGATGCATTATTTCCTGCCGTAATTATCCCATTTTTAAAAATAACTGAATAACCTTTTGCTTTTGGATAGAAGTCTTTTCGTACATAAACGGTTCGTTCAAACGTCAATGGTCCACTATTATTAAAAGAACCGTTGATAAAAACATAACCATAGAAATGATGTGAGCCTGACGAATTATAATCATGATTAAAATAGACATTACCATTAAATAATGCGGAAGATCTTGATGAACCATTCAATGATCCATTAGCGACATTTAAATTACCATTTACGGAAATCGTACTATCGTTGTTTAAATTAATATTGCTTCCATTTATAAACAACGATTTTTCAAAAGACATTGAAGTATGATCACTTGCGTTGATTGCGCCATCTATATATACATTTCCTTTAAACAGAAAGTGAATTTTATTCCCAGCATTAAGATCGCCATTAATTGCCACATCATCATTAAAAATGATCGTTCCTTCATCTAAATTACCAGAGTTTATACTGCTCGCCAAGAAGGCTTTTCCATCAATAGTCACACTTGGATTTGATTTTTTTAAATTAAAACTGTTAAAGTTAACACTTCCATTATATTCAGCTTGCATTACTGCATCTTCATTAATCGAAGCGGCACCATTTATGGGTTGATTGGCTGGATAGGATAAGGGCATATTCTTGAATTGATTTTTTACAGTTGTCAAATCAACAGTTTGATGCACTACATCATTAGTTGTAGGCCGCCGACCGCTTATAATTACAGTATTATTATTCACATAAGCATCACCTTGATGTACAAAATCGCCTTCAGAAATCCACTTAGGTGTATAATCTGCAGGTAACCAACTCAAATAACCATTATGGTACCCCCCACTTATATACGGAAGAGATAGTCCCATATACGGTGGTGTGTGATCAGCATCACCAGTAGCTGCTGTATCCACCGGCCGATACTCGAACGTTATTTTTTGCATAATCACCTGAATTCCATCATTTGTGGTTCCCCGACTGGTAATTGTGACGGTAATTTTATCATCCGTTGGATCGCCGACTTCTCCATGGGTTACTGTATAACACGGATTTCCTTGCATCGAATTTATCACAAGATTTGAACTTGAATCAAGCGTTCCAGGCAAGATTTCTATCACTTTATCCTTAAAGTTTGTTTGAGTTACTTCGCTTACATCTAACAGTTTTGATTGAAGTTCTTTATTGTATGCCTTCAACCCCATCTCAGCGACGTTTAATGCCTGGGTTTGTGTGGTTTCTTTGCTGAATTGCTTTGTATGGTTAAAAGATACCGACATGACGGTGAGTCCGAGTACAGAGAAAACTGTAATAACAAGGAGAACGATAACGAGTGCATACCCAGATTCTCTTTTCTGAAACGTTCTTTTATGGGGCATCACTTGGTTCACGCTCCTCTACGTCTTCCCATGGATAGTTTAATGTTGTTGAGAGATGAAAACTTGGACCCTCGTTATCAGCACTACCTACCGCTGTTCTTGTTTTTATAACATAATCAATAGTTAGTTTTGTGCCAATAAAATTCCCAGTATCATCTGATATATCTTGCAATTCTGAGCCATCCCCACTATAAAACAAATTAGGACTCGATATGTGCTCTTGTTGTGAAGAACTACCCTTACCAGTGGCAAGAATTACTTCACCATTGTCGATTGTTAAAGTAAGGTTATCCTTCTGTTCATAAAACGCACGTGTAATCCGTGCTTGTACGAGATGAGCGTCTGCTTGCAGATCATTTTGTGTCATGGTATGTTGCGCTGATTTTTCGCCGGACAGCCAGATACTGAAAATAAGAACAAAACAAATCGTGGCAATGGTTATTGCGGCGAGCATCTCAACAAGCGTCACGCCTCTCGAATTATGTATCATCTTCCTGTACCTCTCAATTGCTTGTTATCGTATAATAGTTGTAAAGTTCTACGTATTTTGTATCGTTATAGTAGGTTCGAACGACGATAGGTAAAAGCTGATCATCATCGCTCCCTTTTTTTAATACATAAACATAAGTTTTGTAGATTGAATTTTGTTCATCGGGAACTTTAATCGTAAAGTCTGTATGTAGAGGACTGGCTGTCGGTGAAGAAACAGTGGATCCGGAGTTAACCGGAGGTGTTTCCGCGCTCAGCACTTGCGACAATTCTTTTTGCGCGAGCTGCAATGCGGTCAAACGGTCGCCGTTATTGGTTGTCACTTGCTGGCTCTGGATAAATACATACGCGAAAGATAAAATGACGATACTCAGCAATGCTATTGCGGCAATGACTTCGATTAGCGTCATCCCTGCTTGTTTTCGGTTCATCAGTCGCAGTCCTTTCGCATCTGTCGTCAGATCTATTTTAATGGGTTTTGGTGTAGAATGAAAGTATCGTTTTAGAAGATTACGAATCAGGAGGGCAGACACATGCAGCGCACACATCGAAGATTAGGCGACCTTCTTGTCGAATCAGGAATGATTACACAAGACCAGCTGAGTTCGACACTGGAACAAAAAGATTCATCACAAAAATTAGGACATGCCTTAATTGAGCGCGGATATATTTCCGAACAACAATTGATCGACGCACTTTCGATACAGTTAGCTATCCCTCAAATCCATTTATCGAATCTAGTCATTGATTATCAAACGGTCAATCTCGTCGACCAGTCCTTTTCACGGCAAAATGAACTGATTTGCTATAAAAAAGAGAGCAACACCCTTTTTGTTGCCATGGCAAATCCGCTAAATTTTTACGCCATTGATGATCTGCAAATGATGACCGGTTTTCATGTTAAAGTTGTTTTGGCACTGCCAAGTGAAATTACCAGCACAATCAACCGGCTCTATAACGAGGAAGATTCGGTGAATGAGATTCTGACATCGATCAACAACCGCCCGATTGACGAGCCGGAACTGACTTCAGCCGAGAATACGCCGATTCTGAAAGTGATCAACAAATGTCTCTTAAGTGCTGTAGAAGATCGTGCCAGCGATATCCATATCGATCCCCATGAATTCAGTGTTGTGGTTCGGTTTCGTATTGACGGCGAGCTTCACACGTATCGCACGTTTCCAAAAGAGATTTTGAGCGTGCTTGTGACGCGAATCAAAGTCATGAGTCAGCTTGATATCACAGAGACCCGCTTGCCTCAGGACGGACGCGTCAAAGTTGCGATTGGCAAGAACCGACTGGATTTACGGGTTTCGACGCTTCCGACCCTTTTTGGTGAACGCATCGTGCTTCGGCTTCTGAATACAAAGGATTTACTGCTGAAAATCCCAAATGTCGGCTTTACCGAGTCGCAGCAAAAATCCTTTGTGAACATGATTTCCAAACCGACCGGGTTAATGCTGATCACAGGACCGACGGGTTCCGGGAAAACGTCAACGCTTTACGCCGCTTTAAATTACCTGAACAATGAGACCCAGAACATCATTACCATCGAAGATCCGGTTGAATACCAAATTGACGGAATAAATCAGATTCAGACGAATGCTCCAGTCGGATTGACGTTTGCCGCCGGATTAAGAGCAATCCTGAGACAGGACCCGAACATCATCATGGTCGGAGAAATTCGCGACTCTGAGACTGCGGAAATTGCGATTCGTGCCTCGCTGACCGGGCACCTTGTGCTCAGCACTTTGCACACCAATGACGTACCGACCACCATCTACCGTTTGATTGATATGGGGATTGACCCGTTTCTCGTGGCCGCATCGCTCACCGGTGTCGTCGCCCAGCGTTTGGTGCGACGTGTCTGCCGCGACTGCGCGCAACCGTCTGCATCAACCACCATCGATCAGGCACTGTTTCAAAAAGCGGGTCAGGAATGCCCCGATACCCTGATGAAGGGCACCGGGTGCAAATCATGCCATCATACCGGATATCTTGGGCGAACTGCGGTTCATGAAATGTTGACGCTGAGCGATGAACTGTCTGAAAAACTGATCACTCACAATTCCTTTACAGACATTCAAAATCTGGTTCGTGATTCCGGCGGCGAGTCAATGCTTCAAAATGGATTGTCGAAAGTCGCTCAAGGAATTACTACCGTGGACGAACTGCTCAAAATTATCAGCTGACCTGTAGACTTAGGGGGAAAACTATGATTGAATTTCTTAAGGACTGTTTGGCGATTGCCTGCGGGCGCGGAGCCTCCGATTTACATCTATCCGTTGGTATTCCGCCGACGATCCGTTTGAACGGCGAATTAACTGCACTCGACAAACCGATCATTCGGCCTGCGGACACCGATGAAATCGTTCGCGGTATTCTGTCCGAAGAACAATTGGCAAAGCTGGAGGCGAACGGTGAACTTGACTTTTCTTACAGCATTGCCAAATTATCGCGTTTCCGGGTGAATGCGTTTCGGCAACGTTCATGCTACAGCATCGCCTTTCGTGTCATACCGCAAACCATACCCAATTTCGCTTCACTGCGCTTGCCCAATGTTCTAAAGTCACTCATTCACCGGCCGCATGGTTTATTCTTAGTGACGGGGCCGACGGGAAGCGGAAAGTCAACGACACTTGCGGCGCTCGTGGACGACATGAACAAGACACTGCGCCGTCATATCATTACGCTAGAGGATCCGATCGAATATTTGCATCGACACAACCGCTGTATCATTCAGCAGCGCGAGATCGGTTACGATACCCAGTCGTTCGCACTAGGGCTTCGATCTGCTTTGCGCGAGGATCCGGACGTAATTCTGGTCGGAGAAATGCGCGACTTGGAGACGATTCGAACAGCACTAACGGCTGCAGAAACCGGTCACCTCGTCTTGGCGACACTGCATACCAACGATGCAGTCTCAACCGTTGACCGAATCATTGATGTCTTCCCTCCCGAACAGCAGGGACAAATCCGCATTCAACTGGCTGCCGAGCTCGTGTCTGTGGTGTCGCAGCGCTTGTTTCCAACCCCGGACTACACCAGCCGGCGTGTGGCGACCGAAGTCATGATTAATAATAAAGCAATCAGTCATTTGATTCGCGAGAAGAAGATCTACCAGATTCCTAGTGTCATCCAGGTCAATCGCGCGCAGGGCATGCAAACTATGGCTGCCTGCGTTCAGGATATGCTGACGCGGCGCGAGATCGCCGGTGAATCGGTCGAAACATTTTTATTAAGGAAGTGAACACATGCCGCTGTTTGACTATGTCGGTACCAACACATACGGCAAAATAAAAAAAGGAAAGATCACCGCAGTAACCAAACAAGAAGCCTTGCTGCAAGTTGCCAATCAAGGATTAACAATCCAGTCCATCCAGGAACATAACGATTCCATTTGGTATAAGGAACTTTCGTTTGGTTCTCGCGTGAAGCTGCAAGAAAAAGTAGTCTTCCTGAGACAGTTTGCGACGATCATTAAAGCCGGTGTGACGGTTTCCGATGCCCTAGAGATTTTAACGGATCAAGAGGAAAAGAATAAATACTTTAAGCAAACGATTATGGATATGGCCACCAATCTTCGCGAGGGGCAGACCCTATCCCAGGCATTTGAAAATCATCCGAAAATTTTTAGCCCGATGATCATCCACATGATTCGTGCCGGTGAAGGCAGTGGTCGCTTGGAAGAAAGTTTGGACCATCTGGCGACCTATTACGAACGCCAGCATAAGTCACGGCAAAAATTGAGCACAGCAATGGTCTACCCTGCCTTTGTTTTTATGATGTCGATCGGTGTTGTTTTGTTTCTATTAACGACCATCATCCCGATGTTCCGCACCATGTTCGCCGGCCTGAATACGCAGCTGCCGCTGATTACACGCGTCATTTTGACAATAAGTGACTGGCTTCGCGCTTACTGGTATGTGATCTTTCTTTTAGCGATCGCGGCAGTATTTATTATTGCTATCCTCCGACGAAATAAATCTAGTAAATTAAGACTAGATTATGCTATAATCAAGTTGCCTTTACTAGGTATAATAGTCTATAAAAGTGAACTTTCCCGATTGCTCTGGATGCTTGCGCTATTGCTATCCAGTTCTGTACCTGTCATCGATGCATTGCACTCAATTGAGAAGATCACATCGAATCTTGCCATCCGACAGGCCATACATAAAGTCGCCGAAGCCCTTGATTTCGGACGACCCTTATCACAAGCCTTTCGGGAGGAGAAAATTTTCCCGGCGATGGTTCACCACATGACCGCAATCGGCGAAAAAACCGGTATGCTCGATCAAATGCTGAACAGTGTCGCCAAGTATTACGAAGATGACGTTGAACAGATGACTGAGCGTATGAAGGTCCTGATTGAACCCCTCGTTATCCTGTTCCTCGCCGTTGTTGTCGGTATTATCGTCCTAGCCATCATTATCCCTATGTTCCAAATCTATCAAAACGTGTAAGAGACAGGAGGAAAACGTATGCTCAAAAAGATTATGAAAAAAGCGAACGAAAAGAAAAACCAGAAAGGCTTTACACTGATTGAACTCTTGGCGGTAATCGTTATCTTAGCTATTTTGGCTGCCATCGCAATTCCGAGTGTGACTTCGATTATTCATAAACAAAATGATAAAGCAGCTGTACAAGATGGTTTGACTATTATTCATGCCGCTAAATTATATGTTGCCGAAAATAACATTACCAGCTCGTCAAACGAGAATGATCGAACAATGGATCAAAGTGAGCTAAAGAACTACCTTGAAAATACTAATAATAAGTTACCAAGCGAATTCTCGGTGAAGGTTGAGTTCGACAATACAGATAAAACTAAGGCAACTTATACGATTACCGATGAAAAGCTTCCGTCAGATCTTACTGATAAGACCGAACAGGGGCTTATTAAGTATAATGGTGGAAATCCTTCTACTTCTACAGGATCATGAGTATATTTGTTAATTTTTATATTTTTCTTCTGGGCCTCATCCTAGGCTCTTTCTATAACGTCGTCGGTCTGCGGGTTCCCGCCGGCCAGTCAATTATTACGCCGCCTTCGCACTGTCCGTCGTGCGGGCGGCGTTTGACGATTCTGGATTTGGTTCCGGTCTTCTCCTATCTTTTTCTGGGAGGCAAATGCCGTACCTGTCACACTAAGATTTCACCGATCTACCCGATCATCGAAGCAGCAACCGGCTTTTTATTTCTATTCAGCTTTTTGCACGCGACATCCATTGAACAGATGCTTTGCGGTTGGCTGCTCGTTTCGCTGTTGATCATTGTGCTTGTAACTGATCTTGAATACATGCTGATCCCGGATAAGATTTTACTATTCTTTCTACCGCTGTTCGTTGCCTTTCGGATCATTTACCCTCCTCATCCGTGGTGGGACGCGCCGCTCGGATTCGCAGCGGGGTTCGGACTGCTTGCCTTGATTGCCTTAATCAGTCGCGGCGGCATGGGTGGCGGCGATATCAAATTGTTTGCCATCCTAGGCCTGGTTTTAGGTTGGAAACTCGTCATTTTAGGGTTTTTTCTAGCCACATTCTTTGGTGCTGTCATTGGACTCGGCGGACAACTGCTGGGACTGATTAAACGCCGGCAGCCGGTACCCTTTGTTCCATTTATTGCTTTAGGGATACTGACCAGCTTCTTCTTCGGCGATCAGCTAATCACCTTATATTTTGATCTAATCTTTTAATAGTAGGAATGATGCTTGTGATTCGACTCTTTCAAAATCATGCCAGCGTTGGATTAACTGTATCCGATTATGCGATTCGGATGGTGCTTTCGCGCGGCAATGCCGACATTCCTGCTGGTTTCACTTATCTGGAGAAGCCGCTTGAGCGAGGTATTGTGGAAAACGGACGCGTTAAGGATGAACAAACCTTCACGGATTATTTAAAGGATATGGTTCGCGTGCTTAAAGCAAAGGGCAAAAAAACGTACTTTGCCATTCCAACGTCCCAGCTTATCCTTCGCCAGTTTGATTTTCCCGGTGTCAAATCGGATTCAGAACTGCAAAACTACTTTTTCATCGAAATGGGAAATAAGATTCAACTTCCATTCGATAAACCGGTTTTCGATTTCCATGTGATTCAACGTGAAGCAACCGGAACCAATGTGTTGTTTATCGCGGCACCGGAACATGTCGTACTGAAATACAGGAAGCTGCAGTCCAATGCCGGTTTGAATCCGGTCAATGCCGAATTCAGCGCTTTAGGAATTGATCGCTGGGTGCAGCATTTTCACCCGGAAATTGCTGAGCAGCAGCGGATGTACGTGCACCTCGAAAACGAATCACTCTATGTGTCGATTTTTAGTGGCGACATTCCGATGTTTGTTCGCCAAGTCAATCTTGAAACAGCGGAACCAGATACGTTCTACCTCAATGCGGCAACGGAAATTGAACGAATGCTAAACTTTTATCAGTACAGCGTGCGCAAAGGTGCTGACGAGGTTGCAATGATCTATTTATTTGGCGATCATGGGCATACCGCTCTGCTTCAGAATGCACTTCAAGCGCTTGTTCCGCAGGACGTGCAAAGCCTTGCGATTGACCGTGAGAAGATCAACGATCCTGAAACAATCAATGAAACGAGCATTCCTGCCATCGGTCTTGCGATGAAGGAGGGGATGAAATGATTGATATCAACCTTCTCCCCTACGAACGGAAAACGCCGAAAGCATTGATTTGGTTTGCGATCGTCTTTGCCGGGGTTTGCGTACTCGCACTTGCCTTCTTTACTTGGTACACGATGAATTTAAGTGGCCAACTTCAGGCTGCGCAGAATCAAGAGAGCTATTGGAAAGTACAATCGGAGAAAAAAATTGCGAATGGGCGTACAAAATCACTTTCCACGATTGACGCGGTAAATCAAATTGAGAAAAATAAGCTCTCGATCTATGACTCGTTAACTATAATTAATGAACAATTGCCTAAAGGGGCGAAGTTAATCCGTACGGACATTGATTCAACAGGAAATCTCACAGCAGAATATCAGATTACTTCATTTGCCGATGTCGATTTATTTACATCGAGATTAAGAAATCAAACCTTTTCAAATGTGATCGCAACGAGAATTGTTAATTCCAAAACGTTCAAAAAGGGACAGGTTCACTTGTTTCTAAGTATGACGATCTCTAAGAAGAAGGAGAATTGATATGAGACAGACCTATATCGTTATTGTTGCTGCTGTTCTCATTGTCTGCTCTGGATTTGGATTTTTCTACTTTATGAAAATTATCCCTTTGAAAGAAAATCTTACCTTCACTCAAAGCTCTGTTCAGAATTACAAAGAAATGGCCGCCTTAACAAAAAAAAGCAGCGCTGATGGAGAGGTCAATGCAATAAACGAAGAAACTCTGCCAAAGCAGCCAGAAATTGAATCCTTCTTTGTGAAATTCCAAGCTCAGGCTGCGGTTCATCAAGTGTACGTTGATACGATTACTCGAGTAAATAGAAGCCAAAATTCTTCCTTGAACGCGAACAGCTATACCATACAATTATCCGCAAAATCAACACAGGAAATTACAGATTTCATTGGTGATCTTGAAAAGATGGAACGCATCTTAAACATTACCAAATTTTCAATGCAAACCGGATCGCAAGCATCATTGAGCTTAACCCTCTATTCAGCGAAAAAATAAGCATTTAT
>NZ_BJMS01000011.1 GCF_006539285.1 Sporolactobacillus inulinus | reverse complement strand
GGAAGACTCAGCGATGGGTCCTTTTAATTTTCTAAGTGTTGCACTTAAAGTGTAAATTCAAGTCCTTAAAAAGTTTAAGGATAAATGTCCATAAATAGATAATGATGGTAGATTATGTTATTATTTATCTGTTTAAATATCATCAATATATTTTATAAGGGGAAATCTCTTTTGAAATTTGAAAATTTGAGTCATTCAAAAGAAGAACTATTGGGTTTATTCAGGTCAGAGTGCGAGGAGATTTTTAGAAATGCAGGTAGTGATAACTCTACAATAAAGAAAATAAATTCTAAAGTTAAACAGATTACTAAAAATTTAGTTCAGCCAGTTGTTAATAACACTGAACATACTAATTTGGAACGACTTGACAAGATTTTAATGATTCACTACTGTTCATATATTGTAATGATTGAGTTCAGAAATCGTATCAGACCCTATGAATATATGGATTTTACACGAAGAATTGGCGAATTATGGGAACCGTTTTGTAAACTCTGTTGGAAATATACTTCTGAGTCAGGAATTGCTGAAGTTATTCCACCGAGTTTTGAAGAGGCAAAATTACAATTATTATCCAAATTGAATGCATTTATTGAAACGACATCTTTGACAGCCGAGGAAAAAAAGGAATTAAATAGATACTTAGATTTAATGTGGGAACTAGTAGCTTCAGGTGAGATTCAATTAAAATGTGATTTGCACTTTGAAAAAGATGGTATCAAATACAATATTGATTATAAAAGCGGATTTAATTCAAACGAAAAAGGAAATACAAATAGATTGTTAATGGTAGGTAGTATTTTTAAAAAACTCAATCCAAATTATGTGAACATAATATTAGTTAGGGCTGAAGAAAATGAAAATAATCACTATCTTCAAACCCTAAAGAATTCTAATCTATGGGATGTTTATTGTGGCCATGAAACTTACGATAAAATTGAAGAATTAGCTGGTTATCCACTTAAAGATTGGATTGAACACAACATTGATTGGAAAAACGATTTAGATAATTACACTCTTGATTATTTGGCGGAAAATAATTTAACTCAATATCTCCGCTGGTGATTCAGCAGATTCATATAAGTTTTTAAAAATCTGATTGATTTCAGTTTGAATTTCTGTATTTATAGTATTAGTTTGTTTTATATTGTTAATCATCTGCTTAACTAAGTCAAGAACATGATTAAAGTCTTTTTCAGAATCAGGAAGTACAATAGGAATTTTTTTTAAGTAATTTGCAGAATTATTTGCCGTATGGTTAATTGTTTGAATTATTGTATTTACTTCATCCGAGTTCAACAAGGCAAGGAGATAGTATAAATACTTTTCTTCTTTTGGGAATATTCCAACTACAGATTGGTCAAAGACTTGATTGTTTATCAAATTTGCCTTGACTTTACTGGATTTAACCATTGGTACAGCAATACCTTTTTTAAAATAATACTTTGAATTTTGAAAACGTGCCTTTTTGTCTGTTTTATAATGATGAACTGCTTCTTCCCCCCAGTCAATATACCATTCGTTTTTTCTGGAGTACATGTCTGCATTTCCTTTGGTTACAGGAATAAAATGTTTTTCGCTTTTGATACCATTAAGCAGGTTGTTGTATTGAAGAAAGTCGTATTCGATTAGATTTTTATCTACAATATTGCATTTTGTTGGATTTCTAACCTCTGAATTTAATGCCTTAAAATAGGCCTTGTTATTTCCAGTGTAAATGCCTGTTACACAGTATGCTAAATCTTCTAATGTTAATTGAGGATTGTTAATAAGATTTCTAGTTTTGTTATCGGCACGAATTAAAAATGCCATATCAATGGATTCGTAGACCTCTTTTTGAGATATGTTAATTATTTTGTATTTTTCAAGCCTTTCATTATTGGTTATGTCTTCAATATCGGTGACCTTTTTTAATCCGCTAATTATCCTTATAACATTTGAGAGGTTTGATTCTTCGGTAACCTTTTCAACTGTTATGATTGTAAGATTAGAGTATCCAAAATTAACACCGGGAAAAAACTTTGAGGGTATCATTAGAATTTCATGAATTTTTGTATTTAGTAATAGATATTCTCTTAGATTGTTATGCATATGAAGGTTCATAAAAGTATCAGGAATGATAAAGGTCAACTTACCGTTTTCTTTTAGTAAGGAAATGCACCGTAACAAAAATAATGTATATGTTTCTTTTACGTAGAAGCCTGGGTAGAGATTCTTTAGATTTGCACGTTTTTCGTAATCTTGCCACGCACCATATGGAGGATTCCCAATAATCCTATCATAAAAGCCGCCCATAAATACCTTCATATCAAGGTCAGTATCAAGTAAGGTGTCCGATTCGATAACGTTAACATTTTCGAAACTGCGATACTTATCACTCATAACATTCACTGCTTTGGGATTTAGGTCATAAGCAGTAATATTAGTATTAGGATGCTTCCTAAGCAAAGCGTCGATAAAAACACCATCACCAGCGGATGGTTCGAGTACTAAATGGTTTTCAGTAAAGTCCAGCTTTTTAACCATATATTTAGTTATGTACTCAGATTTAGTGTAATAAGAACTATATAAATTTTTATTAGGCACTTAAATTCTCCCTTTCTTTACTTATGAATAGCTTATGTTCATCATAAGTTAAACATAAGCCTGTGTCAATGATAGTCTTTGGTTTGTTCACCCATTTATTTGAAGACAGTTGAGTAAGTAAATATCATTTTAATTGGAGTTTAATTATAACTATTTCTCTTCTCTCTAATCAGGGTACTTTTTGAAATTCCTGTCATATTCTCCACTTCTTTATAAGAACGGTTGTCTAACAACCCTAAAGCGTGTTCTATTTGTTTCTTAGAATACTTTTTTGGCCGCCCTTCTCTAAAGTCGCCCCGCTGTTTAGCAATGGCCTTACCTTCTTGTGTGCGTTCTACAATCATATCTCGTTCAAATTCTGCAAAGGAACTCATGATATTAAAGATAAGCCGTCCTGTCGAGGTATTCTCTATGATGCCCATGTTTAGCACATGAACTTTGACCCCTTTTTCAAATAGGGTTTTTATGGTCTTTATAGCATCCCCTGTAGAACGTGCAAAGCGGTCTAGTTTGGTTATTACTAAGGTGTCACCGTCTTTAAGCATAGAAAGCAGTTTTTTAAATTCGGGGCGGTCTGTCTTTGTGCCTGTGAACTTCTCAGAATAAATCTTTTCACATCCTTCTTTCTCTAATGTCTGTAATTGTGCCTTTAAATCTTGTTGAACTGTGCTTACCCTTGCATATCCATATTTCATTATGTATAGCCCCTTTTTGTATATTATTTATGACACTAAGTAATGACACCACCCGATACCCTGATATTACAAGACTTTTAAATCGGTGTCAATACTTTTAAGTTATGATTCTCGATAGTGTACACAATTGACAGCCAGCAATAGACAAAGGCGGGGCAGGGGTTCAGCCACTACCATAATTCACTGTCAAAAAGTGACGGGGTAAACAAGGCACACAGCCCACACTGCTACACAAGCATAGCACGGGTAAAGAGAAAGGAAGAGATTCCACAGGACAGCCACAGAGGGCGGCAGAGGGACAGGCAACGGGCATGGGCAAGGGAACGGAAGAGACAGCCGCAGGACAGCACAGAGGCCGTACAGGACAGGCCACAGAGAGACTACAGCAAAGAGGCAATAAAGCAATGACTGAATAAGAGATAAAGCAATGAAAGAGAGGACAGCGGCGGCAGAGAAGGACAGAGATAGCGGCGGGAAGGTGCCGGATTGAATGAGGCTGAAGGGTATATAGGGGGGACGGGGGGTGTCTATGGGGGCGGTCTGATGGTTGCAAAATATACACCGCAGTTTCTAAACTGTTTGGTAACGCTATCATTGCATATATCCTCTAGACTTATGCCCTCAGTTGCAATGAAATGTCTATCAGCGTAGTTCTAACCCGATTCAATGCAACACAGCGGCAATATAGGGGGGCAGGAACTGCGTCAACCAAGGGTGGTTAAGGATTTCGCCATTTTAATTTGTTTGAAGTCTAAGAAAAAATTTTTGCAAAATCTTGGAAACCTGCTTTGGCACAAAAACAGAGATTTGTTAATCACAAGTAAAGGCACTGCCAACTGTGATGAAATAAGAACTAATAACAATCACTTTAATAATAAAAAGATACTGTGACAGTAATCAATAATTCTAGTAAGGAAATTAAGTATAATTTTGATAAATCTTTTTTGTACAAAAAAATAAGGCTAAGGCTTTTCACCTTAACCCTTAATAAGCCCTAGCCGCTTACACTCTTTTATTTTGTCTGCCCTTGTCACGTCTGCCAGCTGTTCACATTTCTCATCTAGGTATAACTTTTTCCGTTCACCGATAATGTACCAGTGTACTGTATTAGGAATGGTTTTCTGCCAATACACAGAACCGTCTGCAAACATAACCTTGCAATTCTTAGCATTTTCTAAGGTGTGATAAAAGATTGCCACATTGTTATTTATATTGTAATTCATACTGTATCCCGCCTTTTAGAGAGTATAAAAATAGCCCGCCAGCAATAATGCCAGCGGGTAGAGTATAGGGGAAAATCACAACATTGAGTTATCTGTCATATCTAAGCCCAAGCCTTGCCCGTGTGGCTTGTTGTTTAGCAACCTTCAATAAGTGTTCTTCTCTAATTTTTTCCTTGAGTTCTTCTGCTTCACGTAATTTCTTATTACGTTCTGCTAATGCCTTTCCCACAGCTTCAGTGTCCATATAAGAACTTGGTTTTTGTTCATAGAGAGAAAAGCCGCCACCTGACATTGGTACTATATTTTCATCTCGCCGTAGTTGGTCAACCGCTGTTCCTAATGCCATTCTTACTGTTAACGGGTAGCTTTTAATCTGTTCTAATGCCTGTGCGTCCCCGTTTGCCAATGCCCTAATAAGTTCAGGATTAAATTCCGTCATGGTTTAATTACCTCGCTTTTATGTTTTTCAATTCTTGTCAATACAATCAGTTTAAGTAACAGTATCAGGCCTACAGTGGTCATGTCCTGTAATTCCGACTTTCTTTAACATCTATCAGTTTTCTAATACTTTGGATTTCCACGCCCGTTATACGTAGCCGTTTCATGGCCAGCCTCAACTTTTCTTCATAGTAGGGTGTAAACCGTAGCTGTCTGTTTTCTAGCTTACTAATAGTGGCAGGGTCAATTTCCATAAAACAACTAAACTCATCTAGACTTTTGTTGCGGGTATGCCGAATAGGACGGATAAACCTAGCGTCTACTTCTTGCTTGTAGGGAAGTCTTTCCAATATGTTCATCCTCTCATGGATAAGATTCAAAATTATTGAGGTCAAAGGCTAAATAAAAAGGCACGGCAGGAACGCCGTACCAGTAAGGCCAGTGCTGGAAGTGGTCAAACCAACAAAGGCCGTGATTCAATATTGTGCTTTAATTCCTATATATACATAGGCGTAAAACACCCGCTTTTTACAGGCAGCACCGCCTTATAAAAATGAAACAAGTTACATTAAAAAAAAAACAAATATGTAATGTCCTTTTTCTGTCCTTATCTGCAAGTGCCTGTGTGTAGGTTCTTAGACAAACTATCAACCTCATAAATTGCAATTAGGGCGGTGACATCATGATTAGACATAATGAACATGAAGAACATGAAGAACATGCAGAACCAAAGGAAACGGTTGATGATAAAACTGTTATTGTTGAAGGGGTTGGAAAAGCAACTTCTGTTGGAGAATTGGATATGGAAAAGTTTATTGAGATTGCTATGGGGTTACCGTCTTTTTGGCGGTGACTCCATTTTTTTTGCACTTTTTTTAGAATATAATAAGGAAGGGAATAGTATATTTATGTGTAGCAATTTAGAAACCGTTAGTTTGTAGACCATTGTGGCAATCATTTCCAAATGGGCAAATTCTTCTGTACCGATATCGTTTAATAAACCGATAACACGGCTTGGTATCGTGTACCGTTGATTCAGATAGCGTAGTGCAGCGGCCAATTCGCCGTCTGCTCCACCGTATTGCTCGATAAGAAATTTGGCAACGCTAGGGTTGCAGATGCCGACACGAACCGGATACTGCAATTTCTTCTCATAATACCACACAAATTCCGCCTCCTTAGGACATTTTCACACTTGCCATGGCCAGGGCGTGTCTTTCCATTTCCATGGATAAGCGGAGAGACTGTGTCCAAAATTCTGAAGCGGACCGTAACGCGCCTCAAAGCTTTCGCGAATTTCAGCGCTTTTCTTGACCGCCGAATTGAATTGTTTCAGTGCTTCCAAATCATTGGGGTGTGTGTCTAAATACAAATTAAGTTCCACGAGTGTGAAATCGATGGCTTGAAGTGCTTTAAGATCAGGATAATAGCTCTCCGGTACTGGTGTTGAATCAGCCACATCCTCAGCCCCTTTCCTTAGTTTCGTATGGATTGGTATACGGTGTATAGAGTCCTGGCCATAACGTGCCGTGCGCGAGCGCGTCAAAGGGAGAAAATTGTTCCATCCCTTTTGGTTGAAAGCCAAGATAGAGCTGCACCGGGGTTTCATAAGAGACGGGGGTTAAAGGAGGACAGGGATCAAGCGGGCTGATGTATGGTGCAAACCATTTTCGTGAGGATGCCACGTTATTACCTCCCTTCTAAACCTTGAATTTGTTTCGACATCTTTGTATATGCGTGAACGGCTCGTACATAGACCGGATTCCGTTTACTTTTTCATTCGCCCTGACACAGATCTGCTTTCTGATACGAATAAATGAAATACCGATTTGATCGATGAATCATAATCGTGCGAATGGAGTGAGCAATTCATGGTTCCTTTTTTAGCGGCTTTACTGATTGGATCTACCGTACTTTTATTCGCTTGGATGTTTCTTGAAGGGCACTTAAATCGAGTTGTAACACTCGATCTGGAATTTGCCGATTTGCCGGATCCTTTTATTGGCAAGCATGTGTTTTTTATCTCCGACATTCATCGACGCCATATCGCTGAGTCTTGGCTGAATTCATTAAAGGAATCAATGGACTATGTGGTAATCGGAGGCGACTTGACAGAAAAAGGAGTTCCGCTTAAACGAGTTGAAGCCAACCTTCGTCTGTTGACCGCTTGCGCACCGGTATTTTTTGTTTGGGGGAACCATGATCGTGAAGCGAAGGCACAACAAATAAAGGCGCTGCTGGATCAATACGCCGTCACCATAATAGAAAATACAGCATACGTCATTGATGAGCAGGGCTATTCGCTCAACTTTTGCGGGATTGACGACCTGCTTACCGGTCAACCTGATCTTGAACGGACGCTCAACAGCTGTCGAGCCAATGCACCAATCGTGTTGTTCAGTCATAATCCGGATATTAAGTATGAATTGAACAAGAAAATGAAGATTGATTATGTTATTTCAGGGCATACACACAGCGGGCAAATAAATCTTTTCGGGTTTACGTTAAAGGAGAAAGCAGGTGTAAAAAAACTGCCATTTGGGACACTAATCATTAGCAGCGGTTACGGGACGACTAAAATTCCGCTAAGACTTGGAGCGAAGCCCGATGTGTTACTGCTCACGCTGCAGCGCAAACGACTTTGAAGAGAAGAAATGCTTGTACATTTTCAGCTTGACGTTGTATACTACACTCAAGTCCATCGTGCAAACTTTCGGAGCGCAGCAGTTTGCGTCGTGTTCGGCCTGTATTTTAGACAGGAGACACCGAAATATGCTGAGATCATATACATACAGTAAAGGTCTACAGTGATGCGCATTTGAGATCAGGCTGGACGGCAAGGGGGACATTTGCGATGCGATTGGAACGTTTAAATGCAAACAGGATTAAGGTTTTCCTGACTTTTGACGATCTTAAAGAACGAGGCATTACAAAAGAAGATATGTGGCACGACTTGCCAAGCGTTGAGAAACTCTTTCGGGATATGATGCTTGAAGCAGGTGATGAGCTGGGCTTTGAAGCATCGGGATCGATCGATGTTGAAATATTTTCCCTACCGGCACAGGGAATGGTTGTGATTGTGTCTAAAGGGATGAAGAGCAGTAATGATCAATCAGATGATGATTTCAGTGATGATGACGACTTTATCCAAATGCAGGTCACGATGGATGAAAGCCAAGATGTTCTTTATCAGTTTGAGCAGTTGGATGATGTCATTGCGCTAGCGAAGACACTATATGAGTCAGGTATTCGTACAGGAAGCCTATTTCTATTTGAGCATAAATATTATCTGCATTTCGATGAACACCATTTAGGTGATTCGTTTGACGTTGATACGTTGGTTGCAATTCTTGCGGAGTACGGCAATACATCGACCATTACAATATTTCGACTTGAAGAGTACGGGAAATGCCTGATGAAGGATCGGGCGGTTGCCGATCTATACCGCTATTTTGTTAAGACTCCGCATGCGAAGTAATGCGGAGTTTTTCATGACTTTATTGCGTGCAAGCAATGGGCAAGAAACGAATAGTTCATTCGCTCCATCTGTTTGTGTAAGGTATAATGATTATAGTAAACTTTATGCGCAAGCAGGATGCTTCATGAGTGAATTTCACATGAATTAGCTTTATGCAGCCATTCATTGCTGCCGGCGCAGAAAGGAAGATTTTGGTGTCGGTATTTCAACAAGACTTCACAAAAAAACAGGCTTGTTTTCTTGCTTCAGTACACGAAATGATTCAAGAAGCCCTCGCCGAACTAGGCTATTCTGAAGAAGTTTTTGAGCTGCTCAAAGAGCCTCAAAGAACCCTTACCGTCAGAATTCCAGTTAAAATGGATAATGGACAAGTTCGTGTGTTCACCGGTTACCGCGTGCAGCACAGCTTTTCAGTCGGTCCTACAAAAGGCGGTGTTTTGTTTCATACGGAAGTTTCGGAACCTTTATTGCATGGACTTTCTTTAATGAATAGTTTGAAAAACGGTTTACTTAATCTACCATTTGGCGGAGCAAAAGGCGGCGTACTCTGTGAGCCAAGAGAGCTCTCAGCCCGAGAGCTTGAATTGGTGAGCCGCGGCTACATACAAGCAATTCGTTCTGTAATTGGTCCATATCTTGACATTCCTGCACCCGACATATTTACAAATTCTCAAGTGATGGCTTGGATGATGGATGAGTATAGTAAAATGTGTCCTGACCAGTCGGCCGGATTCATAACCGGCAAGCCGATTGTGCTTGGTGGTTTGAAAAGTCGGGAACATGCTTCCGGACGTGGTATCGTCTTATTTATTTCAGAAGCGGCACGTAAAAAGGGAATAAACCTCAGTCACGCTACAGCGATTATTCAAGGATTTGGAGAACTCGGAGGTTATGTCGCTCAATCACTCGCCGATTCAGGAGTCACGATTACCGGCTTATCGGACGCTTATGGTGCGGTATATGATTCTGATGGGCTTGATCTAACTCATTTGATTGCCTGCAGAGACAGTTTTGGAACAATCACGAAGCTGCATGAACACTCTCTGACGAGCCAGCAGCTTCTGGAAAAGCCCTGTGATATTATGGTTTTGGCAGCGGTAGCCAATCAAATTACAGGCAGGGCGTCACAAACGATTAACAGTTCGCTCGTCGTTGAAGCGGCCGAGGATGCGGTTTCTGATGATGCTGCGGAATGGATGACCCAAAATGATATTTTGTTTCTTCCGGAAATTTTAACCAGTTCGGGAGATATGACTGCTTCATACATTGAATGGGCACAGAACAGACAGGGACTTATTTGGAGTAAACAAGAAGGCGAAATGCGAGTTCGACAGATCTTGGCCGATGCTTTTGAACGCATTCATCATATTGCTAAGGAGCGCAGCATATCCATGCGTTCGGCTGCATATCTGGCCGGAGTATATAAAATTGCTGAATCTGCACGAACACGCGGCTGGTTATAGTCTATCTATGCCACACGTTTTTCGTACCATGCTTCATTCATAAGGGGTAAAAATAACCGTCGATAAACTGTATAAATGAAATGAAGAGGTTGTCTCAAAATCCTATAACGGTGAGACGATCTCTTTTTTTGTTTCATGACACGAACTATTTGATGAAGCCGGATGTGTCGCATGCAGGTGATTCGAGGCGCCAGTTTCTCTTTTTATGAAATACATAATTTGGCTCATAGTTGGAACCATAAATGTGATTTCTGAGTTGTTGGAGATCAGAAGAATATTCAAGGAGTGTTCGATACACTCGGGGAGGATCAAATCATTGAAAAAACGACTGATTCGAGTTTTTTATGCTGCGATGCTCGCATCTGTAATGCTGTTTATTCAAACAAATGAAGCAGCAGCATTTTCAGATCGTGTCATTATGCGGGGAGATACGGGTGATGATGTGATTGAACTGCAGGCACGTCTTCAATATATCAGTTTTTATAAGGGAAAGATTGATGGGGCTTTTGGATACGGAACCTATTGGGCGCTTCGAAATTTTCAGTCTCAATTTGGTCTAAAGATCGATGGAATGGGAGGCGCTCAGACAAAACAGAAACTGGTGAAAGCTTCCCAATACGATCGGAATTTTGTGAAAAGCAATCTCAATGCAGGCAATCCGTTTACCTACTATGGAGGTATTCCGCTCAGTCAGCAAGTTCAAAAGAAAGCCAAATCACCGAGCGGATCCGCAACTACAGGCAAACAAAACCAAGGAAAATATACGATTGATAATTTGCCACAAGGCTATTCAAAATCAGACATTAACTTGATGGCTAACGCTGTCTATGGGGAGGCAAGGGGAGAACCCTATATAGGTCAAGTGGCTGTCGGATCGGTCATCGTCAATCGTGTCGCAGATCCCCGTTTTCCAAATAATATCTCTGACGTAATTTTTCAGCCAGGTGCATTCACTGCCGTTGCCGATGGCCAAATATGGCTGACACCGAATGAATCGGCAAAGAAAGCAGTCATGGATGCAATTAACGGCTGGGATCCTTCAAACGGTGCGATCTATTACTTTAATCCGGATACGGCAACCTCGGCTTGGATTTGGTCAAGACCGCAAATTGGAAAAATCGGAAAACACATTTTTTGTAAATAGGAGGTAATTTTATTGAGACGCCGGTATTGGATTGTCATATTGTCAGCAGCATGCGTTATGCTCATTATCGGTTTAGCTGTTTGGGGCTTTCAGGAACGGCAAATGAAAAAGAACGTGATGATCCATGCAGAAAATCATTATCAACAAGCCTTTCATGAACTGAACTACTATGTAGATTCATTGGAAGAATCATTAGGAACAACGCTCGCGATGCAGACGCGCGATACGATGCGTCCGCAACTTGTTGAAACATGGCGCTTAAGTGCGCTTGCTCATGCGGCAGCGAATGAACTTCCGCTCACTTTGATGCCCTTTAACCGCACCAATGAATTTTTGTCGCATGTCGGTGAATTCACCTATAACACCGGTGTAAAATCGACCAATGATCGAAAGTTAAGCGACAAAGAATATAAGAATCTTCAACAACTCTATTCTGAGTCACGAACGATTCGTGACGGATTAAGGGATGTCCAGGCAAAAGTGATGAAAGATCATTTGCGTTGGATGGACGTTGAATATGTGCTTCAAGATAAAAACCAGAATCAGGATAATCAAGTCATTGACGGGATGAAACGGATCGATAACCAAGCTACTGAATATACAGACAGCTTCAGTCCTGAAAATCCTAAAAATGTGGTCTTACAGAAGAAGAACTTAAATCCGATAAAAGGAACAGAGGTCTCCGGTAGCCAGGCGGTTTCCCACTTAAAGAAATGGACCGGGCTTTCGAATGCTCAAGTTGTTAGAGTGGCTAAAGCGGGAAAAGGTTCGAATGTGCCGGCCTATGAGATCAACATGAAAGCAAAAAAACGTTCGCTCAGTGCATCGGTGACCAAAAAAGGCGGGCATGTGATCTGGTATCTTTTTGAGCGTCCGGTAAGAAAGGAAACGCTTTCGCTTTATGAAGCATCTCAGCGATCAGGGAACTATTTGAAACAGCACGCGTTTAAAAATATGGAGCTGACAAAAAGAAACAAATATAATCACGTTGCCGTACTCACCTATGTTCTGCGGAAAGACAACATTCGTGTGTACCCGGCCTCAATTCGCATCAAAGTGGCACTCGATAATGGTGAAATCCTTGCATTTGATCAAACGGATTATCTGTTTAATAAATGCGATAATGTACCGCTGAAACCGGGAATGTCTGAAGCGGAAGTGCAAAAACAATTGAACAAGAATTTGAAAGTGCAGGAAACTGATCTTGCAGTTTTCCAGAACGCAACGCTTAAGAATGTGCTGTGTTACGAGTTCTTTGCAACACGTGGCAATGACACATATCATGTATTGCTGAATGCGGCTAATGGCAATCAAGAAAAGGTCGAATTGCTTAAAGAATAATTGACCTGCATGAGGCGCCTAAGCGTATTGCTCAATGACTTGGCTGAACGAAGCCATCTAATGTATAATAGGTGCTAGATGTGAACCATTGGCATTACCTGGCAAACCAGGTATCTCGTGTTTGACTAAGCGTTGGGGGAAACAACGATGCAAATGAAGGTCGGCAGCACACTCATACTAGAACACCGAAATAATCAGAACGAAATCAATCGCTATCGATGCAAACTTGCAGAAATTCGGGATCATATGCTTCTTATCGATTATCCTATAGATGAGAAGACGGGTCGGACATCCTTGCTGTTAAACGGAACGAATTTCATGGCTGTTTATTTAATTGACGATCACGTGTTTCGTTTTCCAACGACTCTGCTGCACCGATCAGCGGGTAAAGTACCACTGCTGGCAATGAGCTTTAGCGGAGAGGATCAAATGCAAAGCATCCAGCGGAGAAATTATGTTCGCGTTGCTTGCAACGTAGATATAGCGATTCACTCGACGGAAGGTATGTTTCGCCCTTTTACATCATTGACAAGTGATCTTGGCGGTGGCGGCGCGCTGGTTCTGCTGCCGGATAAATGCGAAGGGGTTCATGAAGACATGATGATTCGCTCGTGGCTCTCTTTGCCAAGGGCGTCCGGAAGCTATTATTACCTTGTAATTCGTTCACAAGTGACACGTATTTTCACAGATAAAAGGACGAATGGACAAAGGGCGAGCATACAATTTCTCCCTGATTCTGAAAAAGAAAGGCAGCCGATCATTCGCTACTGTTTTGAAAAGCAGCTGGAGGCAAGGAAGAAACAGATTGATCTGGAAATGCGCAGATCGTAATATGGGGACAGGAATAGTCAAGAGACAAGACGGATGGGAGTAAGCGAGGGAACATGGAGAATTTATTTCAAGTGGCAATCGATGGACCTGCAGCGGCAGGAAAAAGCACCGTTGCAAAGATTGCTGCCAAAAAATTGGGGTTTGTTTATATCGATACAGGTGCGATGTATCGATCACTGACTTTTAAAGCGCTAAGCGAAAACGTGAATTTAAACGATAGTCATCAGTTAAAGCAATTGCTTGACCGAACGGAGATTCAACTCGTTCATGACGAGTTGGGGCAAAAAGTCTATGTCGATGGCGAAGATGTTACCGAACGCATTCGCTATCCTGATGTTACAAAACAGGTTTCACTTGTATCATCTTATGAAGAAGTACGGACGGAAATGGTTGCACGTCAGAGAAAACTTGCGGAATCCTGCAGCGTTGTCATGGATGGACGAGATATCGGTACACATGTGCTTCCAAATGCCCAGGTTAAGATTTTCTTAATTGCTTCTGTTGATGAGCGGGCCGTTCGCAGGTATCGTGAAGAGGAACTTAAAGGCAGACACCCATCGATGGAATCGTTGAGGGCGGCGATTGCACTGCGAGACAAAAAGGATATGGAACGAGAAGTTTCTCCGCTGGTTAAAGCAGAAGATGCGATCGCACTCGATACAACGTCACTGAGTATTGAAGAAGTTGTGTCACAGATTCTGCATTATGTGAAGGAGAAACAATTATCTTGAACCTTTATTCAATTGGGAAGCCATTAGTTGCGCTGTACTTACGTTTCGGATTTAAAATCCAGGTGATCGGACGGGAAAATGTTCCGGATCAAGGCGGTGCACTGATTTGTTGCAATCATCTTTCTAATTTTGATCCACCTTTAGTCGGCACAGTACTTTCACGGCCACTAAGCTTTGTTGCTAAAGAGGAACTGTTCAAAATACCTTTATTCGGAGCGGTGCTTCGCCGCTTGAATGCCTTCCCGATTCGAAGAGGGACAGGCGACCGCGGTGCGATCCGTTTAGCGATGAAGCTGCTTCGCGAAGGACATGCATTGTTGATCTTTCCTGAAGGACATCGCAATTTGAAACACACTAAGATGCAACATGCCTACTCAGGCGCAGGTTTTTTTGCCTTGAAAACGAATGCGGTTGTCGTTCCCTGCGCGATTATCGGGCGTTATAAATTTCGCGGGAAAATGAAAATTGTGTTTGGCAACCCGTTAAACATGGAAGAATTAAAAGATCGGAAACTGAAGTCTTCCGAAGTAACCGCAATTATTATGAAGCATATCGAACAATTGATTGCTACTCATACAAGTTCTACTGCTTGACAAAACCGGTTAATTGTAAGAAGTTAGAACTAGGATATTTTCTCGTTTGGTTAATTAAAGGAGGTCCCGGAGAATGGTTGAAGAAGTGAATCATGATATGGCACAATTCGATGCCTTGAATGTTGGAACAGTTGTAAACGGCAAAGTAACAAAAGTGGAAGAAAAACATGCACTAGTTGATGTTGGATATAAAGTGGACGGCATTCTTCCGATCAGCGAGCTTTCCAGTCTCCATGTTGAAAAAGTTGCTGATTTGCTCAAAGAAGGCGATGAAATCAGCGTCAAAGTGACAAAGCTTGAAGACGATGAACTCGTCTTATCGAAGCGTGAAGTAGATGCAGATTTAGCATGGGACGACCTTGAAGACAAATTCAATAACAAAACAACATTCTCAGTTGAAATTGCGGATGTTGTAAAAGGCGGTTTAGTTGTCGACTTGGGCGTACGCGGCTTTATTCCTGCGTCACTTGTTGAGCGGCATTTTGTTGAAGATTTCAGCGACTACAAGGGCAAACCGCTTGATGTGAAAATTGTTGAACTTGATCGTGAAAAGCGAAAGGTCATCCTTTCACATCGTGCCGTTCTTGACGAGGTAGCTGATAAAAAGAAAACAGAAACACTCGAATCAATTCAGGAAGGTTCTGTTCTTGAGGGAACCGTGCAACGTTTGACTGATTTTGGCGTATTCGTTGATATTGGCGGCGTTGACGGTCTTGTTCATATCTCTCAGCTCGCTCATTATCACGTCGAAACCCCTTCAGAAGTCGTCGCTGAAGGAGACCATGTGAAGGTTAAAGTGCTTGCTGTCGATCCGGAAAATGAACGAATTTCTCTGTCGATTAAAGCAACACAGCCTGGTCCATGGGAAACTGCAAAATCAAAAATTAACGTTGGTGACGTGCTTGAAGGCACGGTAAAGAGGCTCGTTCCATTTGGCGCATTTGTTGAATTGCTGCCGGGTGTTGAAGGTCTCGTTCACATTTCGGAGATTTCCCACGAACATATCGGGACTCCGGAAGAGGTACTCACCGAAAATCAGAAAATCAAGGTCAAGGTTCTTGATGTGAATTTTGATGAACAACGTGTATCGTTAAGCATTAAAGCGCTCGAAGAACCACAGGAAGAAAAACAAGGAGCGCAACCGGAAGCAAATCCTGAAATCGAAGAAGCATCAACAGGATTCTCTCTTGGCGACATGATTGGCGACCAATTAAAGAAGTTAAAATAAACAGCTCGATGATTGCGGCAAAAAAGCGGAAATTGTTGGGAGCATGTACCTGTTTCCTTCTTTTTTTCGCTTTTTCTGTATCTTAGGGGGTTGCGAGCAGAATTCAAGCGGTTTAAATGACCGATCAAAGGATATAGTATGACCAAGGAGTCTTTATGAAGAACCTCTCCTGCAAAAGGAAAGGTTCCTTTATTGTGATTAAAAGGATAAAAGAGTTTTCCGTTTAATTGTGTTAAAATCAAAAGTTGTTTCTGTGTTCATGAAGTAAGGAAACCTATCACAAAAGAGAACACGAATTAGGCTCAATGTTTCATAAACGTGAACCCAATCAGCCCGATAAGTGGGGGTTCACAGGATGAGTGATTCGCAACTGCTTTCTAGGAGGAAGATTATGTCTAAACCCACGATCGCCATCGTTGGACGTCCAAACGTTGGCAAATCGACTCTTTTTAATCGGATTGTCGGCGGGCGTCTGGCCATCGTCGAGGACAAACCCGGAGTGACTCGGGACCGGTTGTACGGCAATGGGACATGGCTGACGCACGAATTCCATGTGATCGACACCGGCGGGATTGAACTTAGCGATGAGCCCTTGCTGCAACAGATGCGTGCACAGGCGGAAATTGCTGTAGATGAATCCGATGTCATTTTATTTATTGTTGATGGAAAAACGGGACTAACCGATGCGGACGAAGCGGTTGCACAGCTACTGAGGCGCTCAAGTAAGCCTGTTGTTCTTGGCGTAAATAAACTGGATCATTACAAACAAAGAAATCAGATGTATGAGTTTTATTCATTGGGGCTTGGCGACCCTTACGCTATTTCTTGCGCTCACGGTCAAGGAATCGGCGATTTGCTTGATGCAGCAGTTTCTAAATTTCCTGCCGCGGAACATGAGTCAGATGATGACGGTGCGATTCGATTCGCACTGATTGGTCGCCCAAATGTTGGAAAGTCCTCTCTTGTAAACACCATTTTGGGCAAACAGCGGGTCATCGTCAGCGATCTTGCAGGGACAACCCGTGATGCGATTGACACACCGTTCACTAGAGACGGTCAAGGCTACGTGATCATTGATACAGCGGGAATTCGCCGCCGCGGACGAGTCTACGAAAAAACAGAGAAGTACAGTGTCCTTCGTGCACAGCGCTCCATTGAAGAAGCTGATGTTGTGTTTGTGTTAATTAATGGTGAGGAAGGAATTATTGAACAGGACAAGAAAATTGCCGGATATGCGCATGATGCCGGCCGAGCACTGATCATTGTTGTAAATAAATGGGATGCGGTTAAAAAAGATGGAAAAACGATGCATCAGTTTGAAAAGAAGATTCGTGAACAATTTCAATTTATTGATTATGCACCGATCGTTTTTCTTTCCGCGCTTACCGGAAGCCGAGTGGATCAAATTTTGCCGGTCATTCAACAGGTTGCAGAAAACCACAGCTTGCGTATTCAGACAAGCTTACTTAATGATTGCATTATGGATACCGTTGCGATGACACCGCCGCCTTCCGACAAGGGAAGACGACTCAAAATCTATTATGTAACGGAGGTTGCCGTTCGGCCGCCTACCTTTGTGCTGTTTGTCAACGATCCGGAACTGTTGCATTTCTCTTATTTACGACATATTGAAAACCGGTTTCGTGACACGTTCGGTTTTGTCGGCACACCAATCAAACTTTTGTCCCGCAAGAAAAATGAGAAGTAAGAGGGGATCATTAAATCATGTGGATTGCGTTATCAACAATTGTTTCATACCTGATTGGATCAATAAGCTTTAGTTATCTGATCACGAAAAAAATAAAAAAGATCGACATTCGAAAAACCGGAAGCGGGAATGCAGGAGCTACGAACACTTTGCGCGTTCTTGGCACTGGTCCTGCTATCGGTGTTTTGCTTCTGGATGTTTTGAAAGGTGTGGTCAGCATTTTGATTGCTCAAGCGCTTGGACTTCCAGAATGGGCGGTTGCACTTTCGGGATTGGCATCGATAATCGGCCATGATTTTCCAATCTATTATGGTTTTAAAGGTGGAAAAGGCGTTGCGACAACCCTTGGTGTATTCTTTATGATTATGCCGCTTTACGCACTGATTGCCGGAGTAATCACGCTCTTAATTATCTTTGCGACACGCTTTGTATCGCTTGGTTCCTTATTTTTTCTCTTGGCAGTCCCGGTCTTAGGCTGGATCTTTCATCATTATTCAGCAGGTGCTCTGGTTGTGACTTTTCTCATCACCATTCTTGCATTCTATCAGCATCGCGCAAATATTAATCGATTGATCCATGGTAAAGAAAATAAACTCGGACAAAAGAAAGTACAGGCATAACGATTTCTTGTTCAATCGAACTGCTGAAGCGAGGAGGAACGATGATGAATAAGAAAATAGCTGTAATTGGTGCAGGCAGCTGGGGTACAGCGCTGTCGATGGTTCTTAGCGATAATGGATATAATGTCTCACTATGGAGCCACAGGAAGCAGCAGGCGGAAGAAATTCAAAAACAGCATACAAACGAGAAGTATCTCCCGGGTGTTGTTCTATCCAACTCGATCAAGGGTACCGACCGTTTAGATGAAGCACTAAAAGACGCATCGGCATTGTTGCTTGTTGTTCCCGCAAAAGCGATGCGCGACGTTCTTAAACAAATTCGTGAGAAACTGAACCACCCGCTCTTATTTATTCATGGCGTTAAAGGAATTGAACCGGGCTCGTTCAAACGGATGTCCGAAGTGATCATGGAAGAGATTCCGGAATCCTTGCGCTCAGGTATTGTTGTACTTTCCGGACCCAGCCATGCCGAAGAGGTCTCACTTAGGCACCCGACAACCGTTGCCGTTGCTTCACCAAATGCCCAAGCAGCAAAAACAGCACAGGATTTATTTTTTAACCATTATTTCCGAGTGTACACGAACGAAGATATGATTGGTGTTGAGATTGGCGGCGCATTAAAAAATATTATTGCACTGGGCGCGGGTATGCTTGATGGTCTCGGCTATGGAGATAATGCCAAAGCAGCCTTAATTACGCGTGGTTTGGCGGAAATTTCCCGGTTAGGAACCAAACTGGGTGCCTATCCATTAACGTTTATTGGTTTAACCGGAATGGGTGATTTGATCGTCACGTGTACGAGTGTGCACAGTCGTAACTGGCGTGCAGGAAATATGCTCGGGAAAGGTCAAAAACTTGACGAGGTTCTCAGATCAATGGGGATGGTCGTTGAAGGTGTCCGGACCGCAGAAGCAGCACATGCATTGGCAGAAAGGCTGAATATCGAGATGCCGATCACAACAGCAATTTATCAAGTTCTTTTTGAGGGAAAACATCCAAAGAATGCGGTTGATGAACTAATGGATCGCGACAAAAAGGATGAAATTGCACCACTGACACACAGTTTAAACGAACGAATGGAACAAAAACATTAATGGCCAAGGAACACCTCCACTATTCCCCGCATACATTATAAAGAATGCAGGGTAAAGGAGGACGCTCATTGGATTCCAATAATCCTTTTTTTGATAACGTCGAGAAGAAAACGAACGTGAAGAAAGATGAAATTTTTAAGATCGCTGATTCTGTTTCTAACGCCGATTTCAGTGATCCACAGGTTGTTAAAGCTTTAATTGCCCGAATTGGTCAGACAGCAGGGGTGCCCGTTTCTAAGGAAAAGGAAGACGCAATCGTTAAGGCGATTACTTCAGGAAACATACCGGGAAATTTTTCGTCACTGTCTAAAATTTTCAGCCCAAAGCAAAAGTAATGGGCTGACGTCAGCGGCAAACAATGCGGGATTTGCATAAAATACAGGGGCGTCAACCATTTTGCAAGAGTTTAAGGGCGTGGAAGGACTTAGTCATGCGGAGAGAAGACTTTATGGTCTTCTCTCTAATTTTTTTTGCGCAAAGTAGTCATAAAAAAGAATAGAAACAATAGCTTAATAGGGATAGGCAGCACATAGTCCAGCTGCCGGTCCAACTTTGATCACACCTTCGGAAGATCCAAATATTATTGGAATATTTAATGGACAAAGTCATATGTTTAGAACGATCACCGAGGTAATTTATTGCAGAAGGAGGAGCGGGAGGGTGCCAACTTTGGAAAAACTTGAACGAGTGGATATTTTCAAAGACATTGCTGAACGAACCGGCGGAGACATTTACTTAGGCGTTGTCGGAGCTGTCCGTACCGGAAAATCAACATTTATTAAGAAGTTCATGGAACTGGTGGTTCTGCCAAATATTGAAGATGAGGCAGATCGTGTTCGCGCTAAGGACGAATTGCCGCAAAGTGCAGCAGGCAAACAGATTATGACAACCGAGCCTAAATTTATTCCTAATCACGCAGTTAAGGTTACGGTGGAAGAAGGTCTGGATGTCAATATTCGTGTCGTTGACTGTGTCGGTTATGCGGTAAAAGGTGCAAAAGGATTTGAGGACGAAAATGGTCCGCGTATGGTGCACACACCGTGGTATGACGAACCGATTCCTTTTCAGGAAGCGGCAGAAATTGGAACGCGCAAGGTTATTCAAGAACACTCAACGCTTGGCGTCGTCATTACGACTGATGGATCCATTGGTGAAATTGGCCGAGAGGATTATGTTGATGCTGAGGAACGCATTGTAGATGAATTAAAAGAAGTCGGTAAACCGTTTATTTTAATTATCAACTCAACGCATCCCTACCATCCGGAAACCGAGGCTTTGCGAAAAGAATTATCTGAGAAATACGATATCCCATGTCTCGCTCAGAGCGTCGAGAACATGACGGAGCATGATATTAACAACATTCTTCGCGAAGCACTTTTTGAATTTCCAGTGTTGGAAGTGAATGTGAACTTGCCAAGCTGGGTTATGGTGCTCAGCGACGAACACTGGCTGCGTAAGAGCTATGAAGATGCGGTCAAAGACACCGTTAAGGATATCAAGCGACTCCGCGATGTAGATCGGGTCGTCGGCACGTTTGGCGAATACGATTTCATTGAGAATGCGCAGCTGTCCGGAATCGAAATGGGTAAAGGAACGGCAGAAATAGATTTATACGCTCCGGATAATCTCTATGATCAAGTGCTCAAAGAAGTCGTTGGTGTTGAAATCCGTGGTAAAGATCACTTGCTGCAACTGATGCAGGAATTTGCCCATGCGAAACGTGAATATGATCAAGTGGCCGATGCATTGAAGATGGTGAAGCAGACCGGTTATGGAATTGCAGCACCATCAATCAATGACATGAGCCTCGATGAACCGGAGATCATTAAGCAAGGCTCTCGTTTTGGTGTGCGGCTGAAAGCTGTCGCACCGTCCATCCATATGATTAAGGTGGATGTCGAATCCGAATTCTCCCCAATCATTGGAACAGAAAAACAGAGTGAAGAGCTCGTGCGCTACTTGATGCAAGACTTTGAAGAAGATCCGCTATCCATTTGGAATTCCGATATTTTCGGTCGTTCCTTAAACTCGATTGTTCGAGAAGGCATTTCTGCAAAATTGGCGTTGATGCCGGAAAATGCCCGGTATAAACTAAAAGAAACCTTGGAACGAATTATCAACGAAGGCTCCGGGGGACTGATTGCGATCATCCTCTAACACGC
Organism: Sporolactobacillus inulinus; assembly: GCF_006539285.1. Classification (GTDB taxonomy): domain Bacteria; phylum Bacillota; class Bacilli; order Bacillales; family Sporolactobacillaceae; genus Sporolactobacillus; species Sporolactobacillus inulinus. Next base: position 29,798 of record NZ_BJMS01000011.1, on the reverse strand, counting down.
GAACGAAATCACTTGAGATCCCACCAGGGGTCTTTTTTCGTTGTAAAAAAACAACTTGGATACATCGTCATCCAAATAGACCCTGTGTGATTCAACTTTTTTCGCCTTTTTCATAGGGAGAACGATTAAAAAGCCGGTAATAGGGCAATATTTTTATAAAAGCTGTTGAATTCTTCCATTACTTCGTATATGATAAGCGTTGTTGATGTTTCATCCAGCGCAAAAGGGGAGTTAATCCCTTTTAAGGAGGTGAAAGTGTTGAATAAGACTGAATTAATTACTGCGGTTGCGGAATCTGCAGAATTGTCTAAAAAAGATGCTACAAAAGCGGTTGATTCTGTCCTGTCAACGATTGCCGATGCATTGAAAGACGGTAACAAAGTTCAATTAATCGGATTTGGCAACTTTGAAGTTCGCGAACGCTCTGCACGTAAGGGGCGCAATCCTCAAACGGGCGAAGAAATCGAAATCAGCGCTAGCAAGGTGCCGGCATTTAAACCGGGTAAAGCATTAAAAGAAGCCGTCCAATGATCTGAAAGGTTACATAGGACGTAATTGGAAGGAGCCATCCATTTTGGATGGCTCCTTTTGCGAGTAAAAGAAAGGTTATGCTCCTGCAGGCAAATGAATGCAAATACGCAGGGAGGCGGCCATAGGTGGGTCCCTGCTGATGCGAGCGTCTGTGAAGGTATCGTTCTTAAAATAAGTACAGAGCGACAGCAAAGGCCTTAGCGGGATGCAGTCGGAAGACGCTCACAAGAAGCAGACACGTTTCATTTTTTTTATTGAAAGGATTCTTAATGATCGATCAACTTTTCTTTATTTTTGTATTGGGCTATGCTAGAATTTTCTATTAGAGCAAGTAATCGTACATAGTTTTGCATTATTGAGCTTGAATCAATAGAGCCCACCATTTACGATTTCGTTTTGCGGAACATGGAATTTGGGAGGATATGTTTAGTGAACGTGGATCATGAAAAAATAGAGAAAGCTGTTCGGATGATACTTGAGGCGATAGGGGAGCAGCCGGACAGGGAAGGGCTTATTGAGACACCGAAACGCGTGGCCCGCATGTACGAAGAGATCTTTCAAGGCATACGGCAGGATCCGAGAGAATATTTGTCGAAAACGTTTCATGAAGCGCATGAAGAATTGGTATTAGTAAAAGATATCCCCTTCTATTCAATGTGTGAACATCATCTTGTTCCCTTTTTCGGCAAGGCACATGTCGGGTATATTCCAAGAGGCGGACGGGTAACCGGTCTCAGTAAACTGGCACGTGCGGTTGAAGCTGTTGCCAAAAGACCGCAGCTTCAGGAGCGATTAACTTCAGAAGTTGCAAATAGTATCGTTGAAACTCTGCGCCCTTATGGGGTGATTGTGGTAATCGAAGCCGAGCACATGTGTATGACAATGCGTGGTGTAAAAAAACCAGGGGCAAAAACAATTACTTCTGCGGTGCGTGGAATTTTTCAAAGGGATTTGAATGCGCGTGCGGAAGCGATGTCGCTTATCAATCATTAAGCAACGAAGAAAGTGAGGGATCGATGGATGGAACTGAGAAATGAAGAAGTATTAGGTGATTACTTCGTGATCAAGGCAGAAGAAGACGGTGTGAATGTTATTGGTCTGACCCGCGGAGCGGAAACGCGTTTTTTTCACACGGAGAAGCTGGATAAAGGTGAAGTCATGATCGCACAATTCACCGAGCATACTTCAGCGATTAAGGTACATGGGCAGGCAATCATTCAGACAAAACATGGGGTAATCCAGGCTGAATCGAAAGAATGATACGTTCTGCCATTTGAAAATGTTTGGCATGGGAGGCAAAGTTTTGTCGCTATTTAAAGAATTAGACTTGGTCTGTCATCAGCTTTGTCTCGAATTAAAGCATGAGTATGTACAAACGGTTCTGCCGAAACCGGACATTGATCGAGATAAGATGACGATTTACTATATGCTTTTTCGAATGAATGAGCCGCAACAAGCCGCTGGTTCCTACACGAAAAGCGTGATGGTTGCCGAAATCGGATTGAACACTCATGAAACAATGACTTGCGAGAAGCGAACGGACAAAGAACTGCTCAAGCAAAGGCAGCTAACGGTGCTGTCCGGTGATTTCTATAGTGCGCTGTACTACTATACACTTGCACGGCAATCAAATATTGAGCTTGTTAAATGGGTCGCTCAAGCAATACAGAATTTTAATGAATATAAATGTGCCTTATTTTTCCCTCACGTCCATTTTGGCTGGCAGGAGTTAATCAATGAAATAAAGAAAATTGAGAGCGCTCTAGTAGGGAAGATCGCGCACCAGCTGGGCTTTACACATGTCGTTCCGTACATTAGTGATTTTTTCTTACTTAAACGGCTCATTGCGGAACGAGATCTTAGTAATGAGGAAAAACATACGGGATACTTTTCAAAACTGCGTCTTGATGATGATGACCAGTTGGTCGAAAAATTAGATTGGGAAATAAAAAGCCAAACCGCACAACTGTCACAAGCGTTGCAACAGTCTGAGAATCAGTCCGAGCTCTTTCTCAAATTAAGGGATTATATAAACCTGCAATTGCCGCAAATGGCATAAGGGTGATCAAGAGAGGACTGAACGAAATTATGGAGCAAGAAACAAAACGCGAGAAAGTGCACCACGTCTTTCAAAAAATTTATAAGCGATATGATGCGATGAATTCGTTGATCAGTTTTAATCAACATAAAACGTGGCGTCGAAAGGCTGATGAACTTGTTGCAGCACGACCGGGTGATCATATCATTGATGTTTGCTGCGGTACCGGCGATTGGACAATGTCTCTCGCTGAAAAGGTTGGCGCAGCGGGACGCGTTGTCGGCCTTGATTTCAGCGATAACATGCTAAAAATCGCAAAAATGAAACAAGCTGCGAATCAGTTTGAACACGTGCAGCTTGTAAATGGTGATGCCATGGATCTTCCATACGAAGACGCTTCGTTTGATCGTGCGACGATTGGTTTCGGTTTGAGGAATGTTCCGGATTATTTGACTGTTCTTAAAGAAATAAATCGTGTCCTTCGTCCAGGCGGTACATTGGTGTGCCTTGAAACGTCGCAAACGAAAATACCGGTTTATCGACAACTGTACTTCATTTATTTTCGATTTATGATGCCGATTCTTGGAAAGCTGTTTGCGGGAAGTTATAAAGAGTATGCTTGGCTAAATGAATCCGCTTCAAAATTTCCAGATCAAAAGACACTTTCCAAGTTGTTCGAGCAGGCCGGTTTTGCCGACATTTCGGTTCGTTCATTAATGGGTGGCATTGCCGCTATCCATAGAGGAATAAAGGCTTGAAACCAGATCGAAACGATTAACATTCGCAGCAGTTCCACGACTTAGTGAAAGGTGAAAGAGATGACCCTGTCCAGAATATATTTGGAAAAAAAAGGCAAGCTAAAAAGCGTTGAACGCGCATTGGAATCTGTACTTACTGTAGCCAATCCACTATTGAGCGAAGCATCGCTTGATTTGCTCAAGGCAGGAGGAAAGCGCATACGCCCCCTTCTGACTCTTCTTTGTGCCGAATATGGTGATCCGAAGCGAAAGGCAGTTACAGATTCAGCAGTGATGCTGGAGCTGATTCACATGGCGTCACTTGTTCACGACGATGTCGTTGATGATTCGGACTTGAGACGCGGAAAACCGACGGTCAAAGCACAATGGAATAATCGCGTTGCGATGTTCACTGGTGATTTTATCTTTGCAAAGGCAATCGAGCTTATCTCAGATGTGGACAATCTTGACGTGCACCGCAGTATTTCGCGTGTCATTCGCGATCTTAGTCTTGGCGAAATTGATCAAATCAAAGAGCTTTATCATTGGGATCAAAATTTACGAACCTACTTAAGACGAATTAAACGGAAAACAGCGTTGCTTATGGCTCTGAGCTGTCAGCTAGGAGCACTTTCATCCGGCTGTTCATCTGAAATTGGGTTAAAGCTCTATTACTTTGGCTATTATTTGGGTATGAGTTATCAGATTACTGATGATATTCTCGATTTTATCGGTAGCAAGAAACAGCTGGGCAAACCCGCTGGCGGTGATCTGCGTAACGGAAACATTACCTTGCCAACCTATTTTGCAATAAATCGATATGGCCTGCGCAACAGCATCCGCAAAGTACTCGAGAACAAGAATCCAAGTCATGAACAATGGGACTCTGTGATTCGTTCAATCCGCGCATCAGGTGCTATTCGGGATTCAGAACAATTGAGTAATGCTTATTTGCAAAAGGGGATCAAACTCTTAGAACAGTTGCCGCAGGGGAAGGTAACGCATGCATTAAGGGTTATTGCTGATTATATTGGTACAAGAGACTATTAATTCAGTCAAACGCATGAAAGGTACACGTGTAGAGTGGACCTGAGTATTCGATTTATCATTGAATTTTTGCTTAGGAGGCTAGTGAAGATGGAACGCACATTTTTAATGATCAAACCAGATGGCGTACGTCGCGGATTAATTGGCAGTATTATCGCTCGGTTTGAAGCAAAGGGTTTTAAAATGATTGCAGGGAAGCTGATGATCATCTCGGACGAGTTGGTTAAAAAGCATTACTATGAGCATGAAGGAAAACCTTATTATCATGATTTAACGACATTTATGACTTCCGGACCCGTTTTTGCAATGGTATGGGAAGGCGAAGACATTATCAAACTTGCTCGATTCATGATGGGCTCGACCGATCCAGAAAAGGCGACTCCAGGGACTATTCGCGGTGATTACGCAACACGAATGAATCGTAATGTGATCCATGGATCGGATTCACCGGAAAATGCGTCGCGTGAAATCAATCTGTTCTTTAATGAAGATGAATGCGTTCGTCTGTAACTTGCTAAGGAGTAGAAGAAATGTCCGAAATACGTAACGAGGACTATGAAACGTTTAAACGCTTGTTTTTTAATTTGACAGGAATCGATTTATGTTTCTATAAAGAAGAACAAATGAAACGCCGCCTTAATACATTGCGCATGCGGCACGGCTTTTCATCCTTCGAAGACTTTGCGCATCATTTACGTAAAGAACGTACGTTATTGGACGAAACGCTGAGCCGAATGACGATAAATGTGACTGAATTCTTTCGGAATCGGCAGAGATGGGCTGTTTTAGAAAAAAAGATTGCCGAATTGGCTTCGCATAAAGGCACAATCACTGCATGGAGCGCAGCGTGTTCAACCGGAGAAGAAGCGTATTCTTTGGCTATTTTGATGAGCAACTATTTGCCGCAAAACCAATTCTCGATCCTTGCAACAGATATTGATGAAAAGGTCTTGGAACAGGCAAAGAACGGTATTTATCCGGAGCTGGCGATTCATGGGCTAAATGCTGACGAGCGCAGTTTTTTTATCAATAAGGGATCACAATACGAAGTACACCCACAGCTGAAACAAAGTATTCATTTTTGGAAACATGATCTGCTGCTCGATCCTTCACCGAGATCGTTTGATTTAATTGTCTGCCGCAATGTACTGATTTATTTTACCGAGGAAGGCAAACAATCGATCTATCATAAATTAGGCCAAGCGCTTAAGCCGGGAGGCATTCTATTTGTTGGCAGTACGGAACAAATTTTTAATGCTGCACGCTATCAATTGAAGGCCTCGGAAACCTTTTTTTATGAGAAACGATGAGCAGAGTTGCGGTTATTTGCAATAAAGAAGCATCGTTTATCCGGCATGGAATGCACCGCATGGACAGACAAAAAATGGTTGACAGTCGTCTCCATGTTGACTAAGATAATGTATACATAATCTTTATATTATGTTGTCGATCGGATTGCGTCACAGGGCGCGATCGGTCAAAAGTTGAGAAGAGAAAAAGAATGAGCTGAGTTTGAGTAGAGCTGAGGGTTTGCCACGCTAAAATAGCCAAGATACCCGCAGGAGCTTCTGCGGATTTTTCTTTATGATCAGCATTTTTTTGAGTTGATCACCCTCCCTTTGTACTCCACAAACTGCTCATTCCTCAAAAAAGAGGAGTGAACCGGAATGTTTCAAGAGATTTTAAAAGAATTAGTTCTAGGCAAGACCTTATCGGAAAAAGAAGCCGAAGTTGTGATGAACGACATCATGGACGGCAAAGTCAATTCAAATCAGATTTCTGCTTATTTGGCACTTTTAAGCTTGCGCGGGGAAACAGCAGATGAGCTGACTGGATCGGTTCGAGGCATGCGGGCACATGCATTGCCGCTGAAGTATAAGCATCCATTGTTGGATATTGTTGGTACCGGCGGAGACGGCATGGCCACTTTTAATCTTTCCACTGCTGCAGCAGTTGTGCTCTCATCTCTTGGAGTGAATGTCGCAAAGCATGGCAATCGTTCGGTTTCGTCAACGAGTGGTGCTGCCGATGCATTAGAAGCACTAGGGATTTCAATTCAATCCACGCCAGCATCAGCAGCAGCGTTACTTGACCAAACGCATATGTGTTTCCTTTTTGCCCCGCTCTACCATGCATCGATGCGCTATGCAATCGAACCGAGGAAATCGCTCGGCTTTCGGACAATCTTCAATCAACTAGGCCCATTAACGAATCCTGCCGGTGCTGCCTATCAATTACTTGGCGTATACAGCCGTGAATTAGCGAAACGCTATGCCGAAGTACTGGTTAAATTGAACACAAAACGTGCTTTGGTTGTGACCGGTTCGGACGGGATGGATGAGCTGACGATCACAGGGAAAACGGATGCATACCTCATCGAAAACAATCAGATCCACTCGTTCGTCCTGACTCCTGAGGATGTTGGATTAACGAGAGGCACCATTGAGGAACTCCGCGTCCATAATCCTCAGGAAAGTGCAAAGATCATTGAAACGGTATTAACCGGGGTGTCACGTAACGCCTCGGCAGTCAATGCAGTGCTTTTGAATGCAGGTGCGGGGCTGTTTACCGCAGGAAGAACAAATTCGATCGCAGAAGGCGTTCGTGAAGCGCGTGAAGCGATTCAATCCGGTCGCGCGGCCAAACAGCTTGGACTATTGCGTGCAAAGACGAAGGTGATGCTGCATGTCTGAATCTATCCTCGACCAGATCTTAATAACGAAGAAGGAAGAACTGACCCACTTTTCGCTTCCTGATCCCATGCCCCAACCTAAACTGCATTATTCATTGAAAGACGCACTATTACGGCCCAATCATCGGTTGGGGCTAATTGCTGAAGTGAAACATGCTTCTCCGTCTAAGGGCATATTTCGCACGAAGATTAGTGCAAAAAAAACTGCGACTCTCTATGCGTCCGCATGTGCAGACGCAATCAGTGTTCTTACGGATCAAAACTATTTTCATGGTTCCATTAACGACTTAATAGAAGTAAGACAAAGCGTTCAACTTCCCATTCTGCGCAAAGATTTTATTATTGATGAACGTCAAATTGAAGAGAGCGCGCGTATTGGTGCAGATGCTGTTCTCTTGATTGCTGCAGCGCTTGAACCAAGCGCATTGCATGAATTGTACTTAGCGGCAAAAGAGCGCGGACTTGAGGCGTTGGTCGAGGTGCACGATGCACAAGAACTGACATCGCTCTTAAACTGTTTTACCCCTGAAATAATCGGTGTCAACAATCGTGACCTGAGGACTTTTCAAACGAATCTGCATGTAACGGCAACGCTTGCCCCAAATATACCAAGAAACGCAGTGCTCATCAGTGAATCGGGTGTGCATCGCGCGCAAGATGTTCAGTTCCTTTTGGAGCAAGGGGCACACGCTGCACTTGTCGGCGAAGCTTTAATTTGCGCAGCAGATAAGAGACAGAAAATTTGCGATTTGTTCGGTAAGGGCGTGAATGCTAATGCCGCCCGTCCTTAAATATTGCGGCAACCACTCACTGAACGATTTGAGTGCTGTCTATGCAAGCCATGCTGATTATATCGGCTTCGTCTTCACTCACAAAAGCAAGCGTACAGTCAGCGCCGAACAGGTATCACAATGGCTAAATCAGATCGGTCAATGCAAAAGTAAGCAATTAGTCGGCGTGTTTGCGGATGACTCGCTGGAGTTTATTCAATCAGTATGCGCGCGTGTTCCGCTTGATGTTGTGCAGCTGCACGGCGGAGAATCGCTGCATCACCTGAGTGCCGTTAAAAAAATAGTTGATCAATCCGTTTGGAAAGCACTCCATCACGACGAAACAACGTTGGATCAAATGCGCCATTTTCGTGGAGCTGCCGATGGGTTTATCATCGATACAAAACGAAAAGGAACACTTGGCGGGACCGGGATACGCTTTGATTGGCACAGTATTCCGAACTATTTATCTGAAGCAAAGCGTCAGCAAGTGCCTTGCTTCATTGCAGGTGGGATCACTCCGGAAAATATAGAGGAACTCATGATGTATCAGCCGACAGGCATTGATATCGCATCAGGAATTGAACACCATTTTGGTAAAGATCAAGCGCTTATTCGCAGTTTAGAGGAAAAGGTAGGGATCAATGATGGTCAGACAAGCACAAGCCGAAAATAAATACAGAACAGATGAAAAGGGTCGATTTGCGGATTTTGGCGGGCAATACGTTCCGGAAACGCTGATGCATGCAGTTCTGGAATTGGAAAAGGGATTTAAAGACGCTATAAGCGATTCATCTTTTTTGCGTGAATATCGCCGCATTCTCCATGACTATTCGGGTCGGCCAACACCGCTTAGTTATTGTGAGCGACTAAGCAAAACACTTGGCGGCGCGCAAATCTATCTGAAACGTGAAGATTTGAATCATACCGGCGCACATAAAATCAATAATGCTGTTGGCCAAGCCTTACTGGCACGTCGAATGGGCAAGAAACAGATCATAGCAGAAACCGGCGCCGGGCAGCATGGCGTGGCTTCTGCTACGGTTGCTGCTTATTTCGGATTGCCATGCAAGGTATTCATGGGTGCAGTTGATGTCAAGCGACAGGCATTGAATGTGTTTCGAATGAAGCTGCTAGGTGCGGAAGTGATACCGGTGCATTCAGGAAATGGAACCTTAAAGGATGCGGTCAATGAGGTGCTTCGCTATTGGGCTGCGCATAGCGATGACACGGCATACATTGACGGTTCGGTTGTTGGGCCGCATCCTTATCCAATGATTGTTCGTGACTTTCAACGGATTATCGGTGATGAAGCACGTGAACAATGCCTGAAACAAACGGGACGTTTGCCAGACGCGGCGATTGCATGTGTTGGTGGCGGCAGCAATGCGATCGGCCTGTTCACAGCATTTTTAGATGACTCTGTTTCGTTGTATGGTGCGGAAGCAGCAGGCAAAGGGGTGGCCACAGGCGAACATGCCGCAACCTTAACGAAAGGAACGATCGGAATTATCCATGGGATGAAAACCTATCTGCTACAAGATGCATATGGTCAAATTAAAGAGCCTTACTCTATATCCGCAGGTTTGGATTATCCGGGTGTCGGACCGGAACACGCTTACCTTTCTGAATCGGGACGAGTAGACTATAAGGCAATTACGGACGATGAAGCAGTCGCTGCGCTGCTTCAATTATCCGAACTGGAAGGTATTCTGCCAGCGTTAGAGAGTGCCCATGGGCTCGCACTTGCCTTCAAAGTAGCAAAAACGATGCGAAGAGAACAAAGGGTGGTTGTCTGTCTATCCGGTCGCGGCGATAAGGACGTTAAAACAATCATGCACGTTTTAGCGAATCATGAAAGAAGGGGGAAGCGTTTATGACTGTTCGTATGGAGAAACACGTGACGAATGCTAAGCGTATGCTGTTTATCCCATTTATAACCGCGGGCGACCCAACGGATGAAGCAACCGTTGCGTTGGCGTTAATGCTTCAATCCCTTGGTGCCGATGCACTCGAACTTGGCATTCCATATTCAGACCCTCTGGCAGATGGACCGGTGATCCAAGCAGCATCACAAAGAGCACTGCGTCATGGAGAAAATCTAAATCAGGCAATGCATCTTGTGAAAGAAATGCGTACACAGGGGTTTGATCTCCCGGTCATTATTTTTACCTATGCCAATGTTTTGCTTCAATTTGGCATAGACCGTTTCTTTGATGAGGCGCTAGGTCATGAAGTTGACGGGCTGCTTGTCCCTGATTTGCCTTATGAAGAAAGCAAGAGCCTTGCCGATCAATGTTTGGAACACAAAATAAGCTTGATTTCACTCGTTGCTCCAACGACATCCGATGAGCGTCTCAAAAGGATCTGTGATCACGCGCAAGGCTTTATCTATTGTGTTTCCTCCCTAGGTGTTACCGGGATGCGTAAGACGTTCCATCCTGATGTTTATCCATTCCTTGAGCGCGTCAAGCAGGCGGCACAGTTACCGGTTGCAGTTGGTTTCGGCATCTCATCGCGTGATCAAGTTGCAGAACTGGAGCGTTATGCGGATGGATTTATCGTTGGAAGTGCAATTGTTGCTGAGGTTGGGCAAAGAGCGGAACAATTGGCGGATTCATCGATGCGCGCTGCAGCCATACAAGAGATTAAGGCAACGCTTGATCAGAATCTTCTTGCAGAACGGGTAAATCGTAAACCCCTCGCTTCAAATGAACACGAGTAAACAGGAGCGGATCATCGCTTGAGAAAGAAAAGACCGGGCGCTTTTTGCCCGGTTTTTTTACAGTTCAAGAAAGTATAGAATTTGCCATGTATTATAACCAATAAACAGTGTCATGGCTGAGCATCAAAGCGGAGGTGCTCAGGCGCCTGCGGGAACAGCGTGCCAGCGAGACCCCGCAGATTTCTGTTTGTCCGAGGAGGCTTCCGGATCGCCCGCGACAAGCGAGCAACCGCAGCGGCGATTCAGCATCGAAAAGACACGAGTCCATCACACATGGTTGGAGATTAAGGACCGGGCGCTTTTTGCCCGGTTTTTCTAATGTAACAAATCAAAAAGAAACGAGAGGCCCCATTCTGGATAAGGAGCATTCCTTGCAGTTCCTAAAAAAGTTGCTTATGATTGCTTAGGAAGAAAAAACATGATCGGAATCTTATTGGGAGGAATCATGATGCGTACATTAGAGACAGCACGCGCGTTATTAGGAAGCGGACAAACTGAGGAAGGGCTCGACCTGCTGCACCAGTTAGCTAAAGAACATGACGACCGGATTCAGTTTGCTGCTGCAGATCTTTATCAACAATTCGGATTTATCGATGATGCCCAAGCGGTTTATGAACGTTTGCTGAAGCGCTATCCTAATGACAGTGATTTAATTATTCAGCTTTCAGAACTGCTGATTGATAAGAATGAAGAAACAGGTGCAATTGATTATTTACAACGGATTCATACATTGGACGCCAATTATTTAAGCGCGCAAGTCATGCTGGCCGATCTGTACCAAATGGAAGGCTTGGATGAGGTTGCCGAACATAAATTGCTTCATGCACTTAAGATTTCACCCCATCAGCCCGTACTGATTCTTGCTCTTGGAGAGCTTTATTTATCGATTGGCGAAGCAAGCAAAGCGGTTGACTGCCTGATGGAAGTTAAAGATAATCCAGAGCTTGCCGATCAAAACATCCACTTGAAGCTTGCCGAAGCACTCAGCCTCAGCGGTCAATTTGAAGCGTCGCTGCAAGAATACGAATTAGGTTTCAAAAAAGAAAAAACTCTGGATGGGCTCTTTGGTTATGCGGTTACCGCATTACGTATCCATAAACATCGAAAAGCAATTAAAGCTTTAGAGACATTAAGAGCAATGGATCCCGGGTACAGTACGCTTTATAATGTGCTTGCCGAAGCGTACGAGCACGAAGGAGAACTAAAAAAAGCCATGGAATCGATCAAATTGGGAATTGAACAGGATGAATATAATGAACGTCTTTTTGAACATGCGGGCATTTTATCAGCAAAATTGAATGAAGAGGAGCAGGCGGTAGAATACTTCAAAAAATGTCTCAAGCTGAATCCGGAGAATATGGATGCACGAACACATCTTGTTGAATTAAAAGCACAGGATGAGGATTACGAAGCAGTTATTGAGCTACTCGGATCGGTTGAAACGGGCGACCCATTGCTGCACTGGTTTCTTGCCACAGCTTATAATCAAACAGACGAACTTAAAAAGGCAGCGCAGCTCTATAAAATGAGTTTGTCCGCATTCTCAGCTAATCCAGAATTTCTCCAAGAATACGGAGAATTTTTGAGAGAAACAGGCCATTTAAAAGAGGGACTTGATCTTTTAATTACGGCATCGCGTCTGAGTCCAGAAAATCAAGATCTTGCAGCATTTGTCGAACGAATTAAGCAGGATGAAAGTCAGTAAAAGGCGAATATAGATAATATGACGCTTGATGAATGCGAATGGTCGCGAGGAGGGGACGTCAGGATGGAACAGATGGTATCAAATGTGCAGAAGAAAACATTCCTTCGGTGGATCTTAGACCGTCGTCTGCTGACCAACCGGGAAATTATTTGGCTGCTCCATTATTTAATGAGCAATGATCAACTCTTGTCTTTAATTCATATCGTTGATGATGTCACGCGTGTGAATCGATCGATTACAATTGGTAATTCGGAAAAAGGCATTCAATTCTTCCGTTATGTGAAAACAACGGTTGAAACCGATGACCCTGAAAAAGCGTTTCATGATTTACGAATGAATCAGATGGAGGAAGTTTATCTTCAGTTATCCATTGAAGCTGTCTACCGTTCGCCTATTTTTTATTCGGTTTTGGAAGAAAATCCGAATAGCCATGAGGATATTCATGAGAAGTATGGGCAAATGGCAGAACATGCTGCGATCGAGGCAGAGCGTACCTTCATGATCAACCGACTGACACATGCCATAAATAAGGCACTTGATGAGGGTGATCAGCAGCAGTTTTACGCGCTCACGAGACGATTAAATACAATCAATAAACAAACGAACGGATAAACAGAAAACCTTCTCTAAATGATAAACACTTGGCGGTCTACTCTTGTCCCTCAACTCATATAGTTCCGATAAGGCGTTTAAAGGGAGGACAAGCGATGAACGTAAAGCTGTTTATCATTTTTGTGTGCTTTACATTGTTTATAGGATTTCCAGAACGCGGATATGCCGAAAACAGTAGCGCAGCAATGAAAAATCAAACCGACAATTTAGTCAGTCTTTCTGATCAGGTCTTTCACTATTCAATTGCTAAACAAGATAAAGCAGCCGCAAGCCTTCTACATGAACTGAGTGAAAAATGGAATCATTCATTAGATCTGTATTCGGAAAAAGAACAGCAAGTGATCGGAACCTCAATCGTAAAGCTTAAGGTTTTGCTTAAGACGCAGGCGAATCAGCAGGAAATAGCTGATGCAGCTGCCTCCCTGCGACTTGGATTCGATGCACTGCAAAATGAAGGGGCTCCGATGTGGAAGGAAAAACGTTCGGATATCATGGAGCCTCTGAGCCGGATGAACACTGCATTGAAAAACAAGAAACAAGAACATTATCAATATGAACTTAATCAATTTCTTAATGAATATGCGATCATTTATCCGGCACTGATCATTGACGGTCGGCCGGATATGGTTACTTTGCTTGATCAGCGAATCACAACATTAACCAATCACCGTTTAGAAGATATCAAGGAATCAAAGCGAATAAGCCAAGTAAACAGAATAACCGATGACATGAATCGGCTATTTAAGCAATCACGAAACGGTAAAGATGAAAATACAATGGGACTTATGACCATAATTGGGGGAATTGTTGTAGCTGTACTGGCCTATGTATCTTGGGTGCGCTATACAGCAGAGCGGAAAAGAAGATCACGGATCCATTGAAAAAGTAAAAGTTTTGACAAAGAACGTTTGTTTGACTAAAATTGACTATAATAATACTGTTCCGATTGAAAACTGATGCTTGAATACACTTGACGATTGTACCGTTTTCAAGAGGCTTAAATCAATTAATTAGATCAATTTTGGAGGAATGAGCATGATTCAATACCTAATTTATCTGGGCATTCTGATGCTGATCCCCATGTGGGCACAAATGCGTGTTCGCTCAACGTACGCTCGTTATTCAGAGGTCAGTAATTCAACCGGAATGACCGGTGCGCAAACCGCGCGACGAATTCTGGACGATAACGGTTTGTACGATGTAACGATCAGGGAGGTTGCGGGATCCTTAACCGACCATTATGATCCGCGCGACAAATCGATTAATCTTTCCACAGATATTTATCATGGGGCTTCTATTGCGGGAACGGCCGTTGCCGCTCACGAAGTTGGGCACGCAATTCAGGATGCAAAAGATTATACGTTTATGCGTGTACGCAGCGCCCTCGTTCCAGTAGCGAATTTAGGATCAAATTTGTCGTACATCTTGATTCTTGCAGGAGTATTTCTCGGCATGTTTCAGCTTGCTGCGCTTGGCGTGGTCTTCTTTGCAGCGGCCGTGCTTTTTCAGATCGTGACCCTTCCTGTCGAATTTGACGCGTCAGGCCGTGCATTAAAACAGATTGTCAGCTTAGGCATTGTTCAAGAAAATGAACGGCCACAGGCAAAAAAAGTATTATCTGCTGCAGCAATGACCTATGTTGCCGCTGCACTGGTATCCGTAATGGAACTTGTTCGTTTTATTATGATGATTACGATGAGCAATCGAGAAGAGTAAGCGGATCTTTCAAATACTTGATGCATGCAATGAGATGCACTTGTCTGCTGCCATTTATGTGGCAGCTTTTTTATTGAAGAAGTTCCTTCAACAAGAGCTTGAGCCGTAACTGAACGATTGACTTCTGTATCGTGACCGGCAATAGCTGAAGTTCATGGCTTGACAACGACACAGTTTCGATTAAACTAAAGGAGTTTGAGCATGCTCACGTGGTTCGAAACCATCCCACGTTTATCAAAAAACTAAGGAGGGGTCTTAATTATGAAGACCGTAAAAATGCTGGCAATTAATGCATTGCTTGCCGCTATTTATATTGTGTTGACTTTTTTTCTTCAGCCGATCAGTTTTTCGGCAGTTCAATTTCGTATTTCAGAAATGTTGAACCACATGATTGTATTCAACAAGAAATACTTTTGGGGCATAATTTGCGGCGTATTTCTTGGCAATTTGTTTTTCTCGCCGATGCTCCCATATGATCTGATCTTTGGAACGGGACAATCCGTGCTCGTGCTTTTGACGACAATGCTTGTCTCTAAATTTATAACTAACATCTGGGCTCGCATGCTGGTAAACACAGGGGTATTTACTCTGACCATGTGTTTTATTGCTTGGGAACTTGCAATTGTTCTAAAGGTGCCGTTTCTGTGGACATGGCTCACGGTTGCCATTGGCGAATGTGTTGTGATGTTGATTGGCATGCCGATCATGTATGCGATCAATCGTCGTGCCAAACTCGATAAGTTAATTTAAGGGATAAAAAAAGAAGTGCTTCTTAAACGAAGCGCTTCTTTTTAATTTTTTGGTTGCAGCCCCCAAAGGTAATTGGCAATCGTTTTATCGACTTCCGGATTCTCGTGCAACATACTATGCTGGGCATTCGGACCGTAAATAATCTTCTCGGAATAGTGCTTCGGATTAAAGAAATATTTTCCGAAAAAGGCGCTCTTCAGTGTCACGACACCGTCGCCTTCTTGAGCATTTCTCATGATCCCGGCAATAGCTAAGACATCCAAATTATGAGGCAAACGATCACGATGTTGATACAGATCGCTTTGCTGTTTCAGAAATTTAATCGAAAGCTGTGTATCATTAAGCGGTCCGCTGATCCAATCAAATGGAGCAGCAATCGCGACATACTTGCGTATCTTTGGATAATCATCCGGAGTTTTGATCTTTTCTAAATAACAGGTAAACGCTTTTCCACCCATTGAGTGGGAGACAACATTAACTTGATCAATGGTGTAATTTTTCTTTAATATGCGAAAAATATTATTCAGCCAAGCGGCTTGCTGCTCCATGGGCTCATGATTACGCGAAAAGATAATTTGAATGATTGGGATCTTTTGGTTCGTTATACTTCCACTAACGTTGATGACTCCATTTGGTCGGACTGTAACAATCATTGCCCGTTCCGGACCATCGTAGTTCGCGTGCAATCGTTCCAACATCGTGCGGAAAGAACGTTTCGATCCTTTCCATCCATGAATAAAAACGGTTGGAATCTGCTGATGGGTTATTTTATTATCCGTTGCAGTCCGTTCAGCAGCAGTCTTGGTCGTATTGGTCACCGTATGTGTCGCTGTTAAGACTCTACTATGTTCAAAAATGAGGTAGAACACGAGTAGGGAAGCAACCGCTGCTGCAATAAGGATGAATCGCTTGGTTTTCACGTAGAACACTCCATTAAGATCGCTTATGAATTAGTATATAGCTTAACGCAAAGTGAAGCATTTTAAAACCGTACATCCCATCCTTTTTCGAGAACCATTCATGGTATAATGGGTTCAGTTAACAAGAAGAGAGGCGTTTTTTTGGTACAACAATCACGATTGTTGCTTGTGGACGGGATGGCGTTGTTGTTTCGCGCTTTTTATGCAACAGCGCCAACGGGTCAGTTTATGTTTAATACTCAAGGTATTCCAACGAATGGTGTTCAAGGATTTCTCCGTCATCTTTTATTAGCTATTGAGAATAGGAAGCCAACACATATTGCGGTTTGCTGGGATATGGGATCAAAAACATTTCGTCATCAGCTGTTTGACGCATATAAAGCAAACCGACCGGCGCCCCCGGCGGAGATGATTCCCCAATTTGACTTGGCAAAGGAAATGGTTGATGCTTTTGGGATCCCAAACGTCGGTTTAGTGGGCTACGAAGCGGATGATTGTATTGGTACGCTTGCCAAACGTCTGCATCACGATGTCCATGTATCGATTGTTACCGGCGATCGTGATTTGCTTCAGCTCCTTGATCGTGACATTCATGTGGACTTGCTGCAAAAAGGTTATGGGAACTATCGAAGCTATACCGAGTCAATCTTTTTTGAGCATTACGGCGTTACGCCTCGGCAATATGTAGATGTAAAGGCATTAATGGGTGACGCAAGCGATGGTTATCCAGGTGTTCATGGTATCGGTGAAAAAACAGCATTTAAGCTTATGAAACAATTTGGTTCCATCGATCGTTTGTTATCCCATCTGGAACTGCTTCCAAACGGGCAGCGAAAGAAGATCAGTACAGACCTGTCAATGCTACACTTATCGAAACGACTGGCAGAGATCAATTGCCAAGTCCCATTGACACTTTATCTATCCGATGCAGAGTTTTCAGGAATTGACGACGCTTTTATTGATAAAGTAGATCAACTCGGGTTGCGGCTTGTTAACTATGCATTGGTCCAAATGAATTGGCGAGAGCGCAGTCTTTCAAATCATAGCATAGGCTGAACGAAAAAAACGCTCTCGATAATGCTATGCAGTAGAATGAAACGATAGTACATGGCCTTCAAGATTTGAGACAGAGGAAAACGAAAGCGCATCAGAAACGTTAAACCAGGCATAGCCTGGTTTTTCTAGTACCTGATTTTCAGATGACGTGTAGAAAGGACAATGTTCGCCTGTTGATTTTAGAAAATTCTCTGTTTTAACAAAAAAAGATCATTTTTTTAAGAGGAGAAAGCTGCACTTCGTTGAATATTTAATTATAAATAAAAATGACTGTCCAATAATTCGACCCTCTTGGTACAGAACTAGGGTTTATATAAAGAAAAAAGATTGGGTTGATCCGTCAACTCAGATTTCGGAGGCGTTTTATGCTCAACAAAAACGATTGAACAAAATGAAACATTGTGAATTTTTCCAAGAATAACGATGTGATGATTGGAACATTAAAGCAGTGGCAGTAAAAGAAAGACAATTAAAAAATATAAAGGGACGTGTGTCGATGTTAACCGTTGATTATGAGTCGCAAATGTCTCCTAGCGAAGTCGATTTGTATTTATTTCATGAAGGCACGCTTTATGAAGGGTATAAAGTATTCGGCGCCCATTCAGAACAATATAATGGTAAAAAAGGATTTCGCTTTACTGTCTGGGCACCGCATGCGCGATCCGTTTCAGTTGTTGGTGATTTCAACGACTGGGATACAGATGCAAATCGATTGAGCTTAGTAGAAAATTCTGGTGTTTGGACGGGTTTTATTGCGGATCTTGGCAATGAAGAGCGTTATAAATATGCAATTGAAACACCGACTGGATCGATTGTTTTAAAGGCGGATCCATATGCTTTCTACGCAGAAAAGAGACCCAATACTGCATCGCTTACGTGCAGTTCACTTCATTCATACGCGTGGCATGACAAACGCTGGATGAGGCAAAGAGCGAAAAGGGATCAATATCATCGTCCGATGAACATTTATGAATGCCATTTGGGGTCCTGGCGAAAGACCGACACCAATCATTTGATGACTTACAGGCAACTTGCGGATGAACTGGTTGAGTATGTCGCGCAAAACGGGTTTACTCATATCGAACTCATGCCGATCATGGAACACCCGTATGACCGATCCTGGGGCTACCAGATTACCGGTTATTTTGCACCGACAAGCCGCTTTGGCAGTCCAGAAGATTTTATGTATTTTGTTGATACATGTCATCAAAACAGCATTGGCGTTATTCTCGACTGGACGCCGGCCCATTTCTGCCGGGATATGCACGGGTTAGGAAAATTTGATGGAACACCGTTATACGAACCGTGCGACCCCAAATTGGCAGATCGTCCGCAATGGGGAACCTACAACTTTGATTTTTCTAAAAACGAAGTGATCAGTTTCCTCATTTCCAACGCTCGTTTTTGGATGGACATTTATCATGTGGAGGGATTTAGAATTGATGCAGTCTCTTCAATGATTTACTTAAATCATAATGGCGACATGCCCTTTGAATTGAAGAATAAATACGGCGGTGATGAACACCTCGAAGCGATCGATTTCATCAAAAAACTGAATGAAGCGGTATTTCTGAAGTGCCCCGAGGCGCTGATGATTGCTGAAGAGGCAACCGACTACCCAATGGTTACAAAGCCAACGGATCAAGGAGGGCTTGGCTTTAATTATAAATGGAATATGGGCTGGGTTCACGATATACTGCGCTACATGTCCTATGAGCCATCCGAACGATGCGTTCACCATAATCTCATTACGTTCTCAATGCTCTACGCATATTCAGAGAACTTTGTCTTGGCGCTTTCTCATGATGAGCTTGTCTATGGCAAGCGTTCGCTTCTAAATAAAATGAAGGGGGATGAATGGCAGCGATTTGCGAATCTTCGTGTGCTTTTTGGCTTTTTTATGACGCATCCCGGAAAAAAATTGCTTTTTATGGGCAGCGAATTTGCGCAGTTCGATGAATGGAAGGATCTTGAACAACTCGATTGGAATCTGCTTGATTTTTCAAAGCATCGCTCGTTTCAGCAGTACGTCATGGCTTTCAATCATTTTTACCGCTCTGTTTCATGTTTATGGCGGCTTGATCATGAATTGGACGGATTTCAATGGATCGATGCGGACAATGCAGAACAGAGTATTATTAGTTTTATTAGAAAAGGAAAAAGGAAGGGGGATTATTGCATTGTCGTCTGCAATTTTACGCCTGCGGTGTATCATCAATTTAAGTTAGGTGTACCGGCAGTGGGCAGCTATATAGAAGTATTTAATAGTGATGCTGCGGCCTTTGGCGGTTCAGGACAGTGCAATCATCAACCGATCATCGTGGAGGAAGCCCCTTTTCACAATCAGCCTTACCATATTAAATTGACGATTCCACCGCTGGGAATCATTATCTTAATGAAAGAGACAAAGAAAAGAAAAATAATGACTGCTTACGAACAGGTATAAAACAAAAATAACAACGGTCTGTGTCCATGAAAAGGAGAGAGAGAGATGAATGTTCTGTTTGCTGCGTCTGAAAGTGCCCCCTTTATTAAAACCGGAGGATTAGGTGATGTCATTGGTGCACTGCCTAAAGCCTTGCAAAGGGACGGGGTGTCTGTCAGTGTCGTTCTGCCCAAATATATGGATCTTAATGCTAACTTTAATAACCGGATCACTTACCTGAAGTATATTTATGTTCCACTAGGATGGCGAAATCAATACTGTGGTGTTTTTTATTGTAAGGAAGCGGGCATTGATTATTACCTTCTAGACAATGAGTACTATTTTAAGCGTTCGGGTAGTTACGGCTACGCGGATGATGGAGAACGGTTTGCTTTTTTCGCTCGCGCAGTACTTGAGCTTTTGCCTCATTTAGCAAAAAAAACAGATCTGATTCATTGTCACGACTGGCAGACGGGATTAATCAGCGTGTTTCTTCGTGCGCATTATAGCAGCAACCCTTTCTATCAAAACATTCGTACCCTCTTTACCATCCATAATTTACGTTACCAAGGTGTTTTTCCTAAATCTGTACTCGGCGATCTTCTCGGTTTAGATCAAACCTATTTTCATAAAGATGGTTTAGAATTCTATGATCATGTCAGTTATATGAAGGCAGGATTAGCCTACTCAGATCTACTGACAACAGTCAGCCCAACCTATGCACAGGAAATTCAATATCCCTATTTTGGCGAAAAACTAGATGGTTTCTTGCGCTGGAATCATGATAAATTATCCGGGATTATTAATGGTATTGATCGAGAACTTTACAATCCTCTAACGGATCAAGCGCTTTATGAACCGTACAGTGATACTCAAGCAAAACAAGCAAATAAAAGGGCGTTGCAAAGTGACCTTGGCCTGCCTGTTCATGAAGCGACACCGATGATTGCCATGATTACCCGACTAACTGACCAAAAAGGCATTGACCTTGTTCTAAGGGTGTTTCATGAAATCATGAAGCTCGATGTCCAATTTGTGCTGCTGGGAACGGGGGAACGTAATTATGAGGATGCATTTAAATGGCTTGCCGATTGCTATCCGAATGCCGTTTCAGTGAATATCTATTTTGATGATTCCTTGGCAAGAAAAATTTATGCGGGATCTGACCTGTTTCTTATGCCTTCAAAATTTGAACCGTGTGGGATTGGTCAGTTATTGGCCATGCGTTACGGCAGCCTGCCAATTGTTCGCGAAACCGGTGGATTAAAAGATACGGTCGCTCCTTATAATGCGTTTACACATGAAGGAAATGGCTTCAGCTTTACCAATTATAATGCCCATGACATGCTGTATACCATTGAACGAGCGATTCATCTATTCCGCAACAATCGCCGTGTATTCGATGAACTGACAAATCGTGCAATGGGACTGGATTTTGGTTGGGATCAGTCAGCCAATGACTATATAAACCTGTATCGTCGTATTGTCCAGTGACAGAAAGAAAAGAGTCAGCGATGAAGAAACCATCGATCTGTTTTGACCCCATTATGGTTTTAATAATCCTAAGTCAAGGCTTTCTTTTTTTTACAATAGCTACGTTCTTCTTTTGCAGTGACTGATTTAACAAAGATTGAAAACGCATCCGTATAATTAATTTTTTTATAAGATCCTGCTCAATTTAAATATGATTTTCCAATGATTCTCATAAGATGAACTAACGTCACTTTTACAGGATGAAGGAGGTGTGCGGAAGAAGGTGGTTGCACCAATCTTTTTCCAAATGATATGAAAAACGAAATGATTGCAATGATTTTGGCGGGAGGTCAAGGATCGCGTTTGGGCAAGCTGACGCGAACGATTGCAAAACCAGCAGTACCTTTTGGCGGAAAATACCGAATTATCGATTTTTCTTTAAGTAACTGCTCCAATTCCGGTGTGCGTACAATCGGTGTAGTTACTCAATATCAGCCCCTTGAATTGAATAGCCATATTGGCAATGGTGCCCATTGGGGTCTTGATCATAAGGATGGTGGCGTCACCATCCTGCAGCCGCATTCAAGTCTTGATGGAGAAAAATGGTTTAAGGGCACCGCTCATGCGATCTATCAAAATATAAGTTATATCGACAGTCATCACCCGACCTATTTATTAATCTTGTCCGGGGATCACATATATAAAATGGACTATGAGCATATGCTGAATTTTCATAAATGCAAGAAAGCATCCGCGACCGTTGCGGTTATCCATGTGCCACTTGATGAGGCTTCGCGATTTGGCATTATGAATACCGATAACACGGATCGAATTATCGACTTTGAAGAGAAACCGGAGAAGCCTAAGAGCAATCTGGCTTCAATGGGAATCTATATTTTTTCATGGGATGTCCTGCGCCGCTACTTGACGGAAAGTCATGCAACGGGTCAGAACATGGATGATTTCGGAAAAAATGTGATTCCGACTTTTCTTGCAAATGGAGAAAATGTGTTTGCCTATTCATTTAACGGGTACTGGAAAGACGTTGGAACCATTGAGAGCCTGTGGGAAGCAAATATGGCGTTTATCAATCCCGACCATGAACTTAGTATTCGCGATAAGCATTGGCGTATCTATTCAAAGAATCCAGTAGCCCCGCCTCATTACCTTTCCAAAGACGCGAGGGTTCAAGAGTCATTGATCGTTGATGGCTGCTATATATCAGGAGAAATCGATCATTCGATTATTTCGCAAAATGTGAAAATCGGAACAGGCTCAGTGATTAAGGATTCAATCGTCATGGCCAATACGGTCATTGGCAAACATGTCGTTATTGATCACGCAATTGTCGGAGAACATGCGGTATTTGCGGATCATGCGCAAGTGGTTGGCGATTCATCGATTGCAGTTGTTGGGTACAACGAAATTGTGGGAGGGCTAAATGATGAGGCGGAATAAAATTTGCGGCATTTTAAATTTGACGGAATCTAAATCGGCGATCGATCCATTGACACGTCATCGCCCCATTGCCAGCCTGCCTTTTTGCAGCAGATATCGACTGATCGATTTTCCATTGACCAATCTGACTACGGCTGGTGTCGATACGATCGGTGTATTTACTCATGACAATCTGCGTTCGATTTATGATCATGTACGAAGCGGGAAGGAATGGGGTCTAGACAGTATTTATGGCGGACTATTTTTCTTCTCTGATCCACGCCTTGATCGAAGAGCGAACAGATACAGTGCTGAAGGGGATCTGCTTAATTACTATAACAATATCGAGTTCTTCGATAAGTCGGAATCCGAGTATACCGTTGTTATGGGTACCCGTATGTTGTGTGCGATTGATGTGCAGGCCATCCTGCGCCATCATATTGAACAAGGCGCGGAGGTTACGGTTGTGTATAAGTCAATGGAAAACATCGATAATGATGATCAAAATACAGCCTGTCTGACGATCGATGAAGACGGAAGGGTACGCGGGTTGAAGTCAAGTGTCCTGCATGACAAGACTGACCATGTGTACATGAATATGGAAATTTATCTCTTAAAGACAGAGCTGCTTACCAAATTAATTCGCAATGGAGTCGCTGAAAATGAACACTGCAATTTAAGCGACTTGCTTCATCAAGCGATCATCGCCCTTCCATCAAATGGCTTTGAATATACCGGATACATGAAGAATATCCACTCGGTTCGCTCATTTTATGAAGCAAACATGGATATGCTGCACGATTCAAATCTATTAGCCTTATTGAAGGGGAGTCAGCATATTCATACAAAAGTAAAGAACGAAGCCCCAACCTTTTATTCACGCTCTTCAGATGTCACCGACTCGCTGATTGCAAATGGCTGCATCATTCATGGAGAAGTTGCTCATTCAGTTATTTTTCGCAATGTTCTGATTGAGAAAAAAACGGTGCTCAATAGCTCCGTGGTGATGCAGGGAAGCTCGATTGGCAGCGGAGCCGAGCTGCATTACGTTATTCTTGATAAAAATGTACGCATTGAACCGAATACTAAATTAATCGGTACGCAAGCAAATCCGATTGTTATTGAGAAAAATTCAGTGATCAGTCGAATTGTGGAAGGAGATTTCACGCGTCTGACAAATATAGGTAAGTCGATTTCGGAAGTGGACAGCAAGCAGTCTTCTAAAGACTTTTTTCATCACTATTAATTAATTGTTCTTTTAAATTTAGCTCCTTTTGGTAAGAATAGGAATCATCGTTCGTGTAAATTTGACTGCAAACCCAAATGATCGATTTTTCATACAGCCGTCCGCAATGTCGGCATTGCAATGAAATCTTAGCAAGCGCCCCAAGCAGTTGGCTTTACCTAGTTTTCTTTATCGACTTATCGGTCTCTTTAGAACGATTATGATGAATTAAGGATGGTCAATTATGGATCTGTCGAAGCGTAAATTTAAAGAGGATTTCAAAAAAATGCTCACTGAAGTCTATTCAATGGGTTTGAAGGAATCAGAAGCAACAGAGCAGTTTTTTACGTTAGGGAACTTAATTCGTTCTTACGTTGCCAAAAATTGGAGCAGGACAAATCAAGCGTACATCGAGAAGGGAAAGAAACAAGTTTACTATTTTTCTATGGAATTTCTGCTTGGACGCATGCTGAAGAGCAACCTTTTGAATTTAGGAATTTTGGAAACGGTACGTGACGGATTGAGTGATTTAGGCATTGATCTCGAAGCGCTGGTCCAAATTGAACCGGATCCAGGATTAGGCAATGGGGGATTGGGGCGCTTAGCTGCTTGCTTTATAGACTCAATGGCGACAAGTGAAATACCGGCTCACGGCAACGGGATACGCTATAAATATGGCCTATTTAAGCAAAAGTTTGTTAATGGTTATCAGGTCGAACTTCCTGAAAACTGGTTGCAGAATGGTAATGTATGGGAAACAAGGAAGATGCATGCTGCGGTTACGGTACGCTTTTATGGTCATGTATGGCTGGAACATTCAGGTAAAGGATATCTCGTACCGCATTATGAAGATGCTCAAGAAGTGCTGGCTGTTCCTTATGACAGTGCGGTTATCGGATTTAATAATGAGATTGTCAATACGCTGAGATTATGGTCTGCGGAAGTGCCTCCTCAAGATGAGAGCACGGACTATTGGTCTTTTATCCATCAACGCAATGAAATAGAAAGTATATCAGAAGTGCTTTATCCAGATGATTCAAATTATGAAGGACGGCTGCTGCGCTTAAAACAAGAATACTTCTTCGTATCCGCAGGTGTGCAGAGCATCATCCGCCATTATAAAAAAATGCATCTTGGTATCGAGCATTTGGCGGAAAAAGTCGCCATTCACATTAATGATACTCATCCGGCTCTGTGTATTCCGGAACTCATGCGCATTCTACTTGATGAAGAGCATATGGATTGGGAACATGCATGGCATTTAACCATCAATACCATGAGCTATACCAACCATACGATTATGACCGAAGCCATGGAAAAATGGCCGATTGAAATGATCCAAACGCTTCTGCCGAGAATTGTACAGATTATTTGCGAAATTGATCGCCGTTATGTAATGGAAATGGGGCGGCTGTTCGATACGGATCTGATTCAGAGCACGCGAATCGTAGAAGGCGGGCATGTGAGGATGGCGCATATGGCTATTATTGGCAGTCACAGTATCAATGGCGTCGCTCAGCTTCATACAAACATTTTAAAAGAAAAGGTGCTTCATCCATTCTATCTGATCTATCCGTCGAAGTTTAATAATAAGACCAATGGCATCACCCAGCGGCGCTGGTTGATGCTGGCTAATGAACCGCTGCGTCATTTAATTGATCGAAAAATCGGCAATGAATGGGCGACCATGCCAACTGAATTAAAAATGCTGAAGGCGTTTCGTGAAGATAAAAGGACATTGCAAGAACTAGCGGAAGTGAAACGTCAAAATAAAGTTCGATTTGCTCGGTTTGTTGAAGAGAGCATGGGATTGGAAATCAATCCCGAAGCAATCTTCGATGTACAAATAAAGAGACTTCACGCCTATAAACGGCAATTACTGAATTTGCTCCACATACTCAGTTTGTATTTTAAGCTGAAAGAACACCCGGAAGCAGATCTTCATCCACGTGTCTTCATTTTTGGTGCCAAAGCAGCGCCCAG
This sequence comes from Sporolactobacillus inulinus, assembly GCF_006539285.1. Taxonomy (GTDB): domain Bacteria; phylum Bacillota; class Bacilli; order Bacillales; family Sporolactobacillaceae; genus Sporolactobacillus; species Sporolactobacillus inulinus. The sequence goes on along the minus strand of NZ_BJMS01000011.1, from coordinate 3,956 downwards.
CTATACTTACGCAAAACAGATCATTAAGCTGATCAATTCAGTCGCTGAGCTGATTAACCATGATCCCGACATCCATGACAAATTGAAGCTCGTATTCGTTGAAAATTACGGTGTGTCGCTGGCAGAGAGGATCATTCCAGCGGCTGATGTTAGCGAACAGATTTCTCTTGCATCAAAAGAGGCATCCGGGACGAGCAATATGAAACTGATGCTGAACGGGGCTGTTACTCTAGCAACTTTGGACGGTGCTAATGTCGAAATTAGGGAGCATGTTGGTGAAGATAATATTGTACTCTTTGGATTGAGAACGGATGAAGTCTATCACTACTATAAGGACGGAACCTACCACGCGCACGACTACTATGAAAAAAATCAAGTGCTTCACCGCGTCTTGAATGCGTTGATTGACGGCACAATTCCCGGGGCAGAAGCAGAAGGGTATGCGATTTTCGATTCCCTCGTTCGCTATGGCGATGAGTACTTTGTTCTTCGGGACTTTGACGATTACGCTGCTGCTCAAGAACGAATCGACCGGCTCTATCGTGATTCGTTGATCTGGCAGAAAATGGCACTCATCAATATTGCGAGTGCGGGTATTTTTTCGTCCGATTATACGGTTCAGCAATATGCGAGTCAGATTTGGGACGTTTCATCAAAGGTTCATCGGATTTAACGTTGATCGAAGTTAAGAAAGAAGGAATGCTGTATGGGGGTTCCGCTGGTTTATTTCAATTCTTGGTCCGAGCAGTATCGCCGTCCATTTGGCGCAGTGCGAATCGGATCTGTGATTTATTTTTCAATCCTCGTTGAACCGGATGCCATTGGTGAAGTCAACTTAGTGATTCAGAAAGATGGGCACCCTTTTCACGAAGTGCAGATGAAACAGGCAGCGGATGCAAGCCGACGCTTCACCTGCAAATTCAGAACTGAGGGTACACCGGGTCTTTATTTCTATCATTTTCGAATCACTTTTCAGGAAGATGGGAATCGTCAAACCCTATATTATTGCAAGGCTGCCGACTTGTTTGGCGGTGAGGGACGTATCGTTTCAGAACTGAGTCAAGTTGAACAGTATCAAATCACCTGTTTTCAATACGCTGATCCTGCACCGGAATGGTATCTTAATGGCGTCATCTACCATATTTTTGTTGACCGTTTTTTTAACGGCAATCGCCATAATCGCGTGCTCCACCCGAAGAAAAATTCATTTCTCTATGCGACCGATGAGGATCGCCCTTACTATATTCGTGATAAAAATGATAAAATCGCCCGATGGGACTTCTTCGGTGGAAATTTGAGCGGGGTTATCGCCCAGCTGGTTGATTTAAAGCGTCTTGGTGTAACCATTATTTATCTCAGTCCCATTTTTGAAGCGCGAAGTAATCATAAATATGATACCGGGGATTTTCGAAAGATTGATCCGATGTTCGGTGATGAAAAAATCTTTAAAAAACTTGTATCTAAGGCAGGGCAACTTGGGATTCGCATCATTTTGGACGGTGTGTTCAATCATGTAGGCATTGACAGTGTCTACTTTAACCGCTTCGGAAATTACGGATCGGGGGGAGCCTATCAAGACGCTTTATCACCTTATCATGACTGGTTTACTTTTCACGGCGACCGTGATCATTACGACTGTTGGTGGAGCATAACGGATCTTCCTACAGTTAATAAAGCGAAGATCACCTACCAAAAATTCATCTATGATTCTGAAGAAAGCGTTATTGATACGTGGACAGAAATGGGAATCGGCGGATGGCGTCTTGATGTTGCCGATGAACTGAGCGATGGGTTCATTGCCGGCATTCGAAACGCATTGCATCGGCATGAAAAAAAGGGGGACCGAAAAGTACTGATTGGTGAGGTGTGGGAGGATGCAACCAATAAAATCGCTTATGGAAAAAGACGTCATTATCTTGAAGGCGGAATGCTTCATGGCGTGATGAACTATCCATTCCGAGATCTGATTATTAACCTGATCAATGGTAAAATTAACGCGCGACAGGCTGTACGAAGTTTTATGACGCTCAAATCAAATTACCCTCCTGAGGCATTGCTCGCTAATATGAACAATTTGGGCACGCATGATACAGAACGCATTCTGACCGTGTTTCATGAAAGTCAACGAAAACTGAAGCTAGCGGTTTGGCTTTTAATGGCTTTGCCTGGGGTTCCGTGTATCTATTATGGTGATGAAGCAGGGGTAGTTGGCGGAAAGGATCCGGATAACCGAAGTTTCTATCCGTGGGGCAAAGAAAACCAGCAGCTTAAAGCAGTGTTTCAGGAAGCAATTCATGCGAGGCGAAGCGATCCACACTTGCAGAATGGCGCATTCTTTCCTTTCTCTATCGGTCCTCTATTTGGCTGTCTTCGTTACGTAGCGATGAATCAATTTACTGTTTTTCTCGTAAACCCAACGAGCGATTCGGTTAATGTGAATCTAGAGCAATTGAAAGATGAGACCAATGGTTCTCTGATCCGCTCCTGTCTGCTGTCCCTAGACCTGAACGGGAACCGATCGGAACCGATGGACTATCATTATTATCCTTTTGACCGGTAATGAAAAGTCACTTAAAGGGTGTCTCAAAAGTTTGTTTTTACTTTGAGATGCCTTTTTGCTCGTGAAAACAATGAATAATAAAAATTAAGTGCGTGTTTGAATCTTGCGAGATTTCGAGAAAAAATTTCACTTTTAGAAAATATTTTGGAAGATTTATGTTATTATAGGTGTACACAAAAAAAGGCAGGACATTTGAACACTTTAGTTACCTGGGGCTACACGCCGAATTAAAGCAGTCTGAACGTTCTGTTACTATCAGAAACCAAGGAGGAGTTCGCGTTGACAGAGGCTTATGTTTATTATCAAGGCAAAATAGTAAAAGAGGACGATGTTAAGGTCAGCGTCCGCAGCAAGGCATTCAATTATGGCCTAGGTGTTTTTGAGGGCATCCGCGCTTATTGGGATGATGAAAAACAGCAGCTATACGCATTTAAACTTAAGGAACACTACAACAGGTTGAAAGAATCAGCAAAAACCGTGAATATGGATTTTGATTTTTCAATTGACGATCTGATCCAAGGTACAATCGATCTATTAAAAGCAAATAATTGTAGGACGACGACCTATCTTCGTCCAATCGTATATAACGATGCTCTAGACATCGGTCCTACCCTTGACGGAAAAGATGTAAAGGTTGTGATTTATACACAGCCGCTAAATAAGTATGCTGGAAAATCAGAATTGAGTGTCGGTGTAACATCATGGAGAAGGATTTCGAATAACCAGCTTCCGCCTCGTACGAAAGCGACGGCTGCTTATTTGAATTCTGCACTGGCTGCGCTTGAAACAAAACGCGCCGGCTTTGATGAAGCGATCTTCTTAACTGACGGCGACCATGTTTGTGAAGGCTCCGGTGAAAACATCTTCATCTTCCGTAAGGGCAAGCTTGTTACCCCTCCGCCGGCAGATAATATTCTTGAAGGAATTACACGTGATCTTGTTATGAAACTGGCAGAAGAAGAGTTAGGTATTGAGGTTGAAGAACGTAGCATTTCACGTTCTGAACTCTATGTTGCTGATGAGGTCTTCTTCAGCGGTACGGCCATGGAAGTTACACCGATTGTTGCCGTTGACCATCGTCAGATCGGAACCGGTCATGAAGGCGAAGTTTGTAAACAAATTAAAGAACTGTTCTTTAATTTAACGATCGGAAAAAATCCGAAATATGCTGAATCTTGCACACCGGTCTACGATAAATAAGATCATCTTGAATCGAATCAAACGGTTAAGCATAAAAAAAGAGAGGAGAACCTCTCTTTTTTTGTGCCTTCTTATAAAGGAAGAATAGGGGAAGAACGTTTAAATTTTTTGTCCGAGGATTAGCGGCATAAAAGTGGAACTTTCGCTATATAAATGAACTTTTGCTAAAGGCGTGTCCACAACGCGGAGGTGCTCT
>NZ_BJMS01000010.1 GCF_006539285.1 Sporolactobacillus inulinus | reverse complement strand
AAGACACGAGCCCACCACACATGGCTGGAGATTAAGGGCCGGGTGTAGCCTAGTTTTTCTTATCAAATAACCGATCTTTAAGAATAATGAAGAAAAGGATAAGCCCTATCGATAAAATAATATGTCCCATTCCTGCGAGTCCGGCGATTGCAGGTCCTGAGGCGATACCAAGCACGTCACATGTTCCATGAATCGCCATCAAAGTAATCGTCCAGACGACACCTATATTGTAGATCCAAAAAAAGAGTGAAAACCGTTTGTTCGTACTCAGATGAAACAGTTTTTCAAGGCTGATCAAAATAAGGAAAAAGAACATACCTAAAATCAGCAAATGTGTGTGCAAAACAGAGAGCATGGATTCGCCGCTAAAGTTCATCGCCTTCGTTAATTCCCGATAATAGATTCCGGAAAGAAGGCCGGCGATCATATACCCGAGTGCTGCCGCATACAATTTTTTCATCACTAATCCTCCAAATGATTCTAGTATTCCTGATTATTATAACGCGATCCGGTCATCCGGTTGCAAGAGAATAAGTGAAATTGGTAAACTATGAAAGAATATATAGCAACAGGAAAAATAAAAAGGTAAAAATATGGAGAAGCGAGGGAAAAAATGACACTGTCTGCAGAGCATTTAACAAAGCGCTTTCAAAACTTCTTAGCAGTTGATCATCTTAGTTTCAAGGTTGAAGAAGGAGAAATTTTCGGATTGATTGGTCAGAATGGTGCAGGCAAGACGACTACCTTTCGAATGATCTTAAGCTTGCTCGCACCAACCTCCGGAAAGATTAACTGGCGAGATCATTCGATTCGCGGATTGGAACGCGATCAAATTGGTTATTTGCCTGAGGAACGCGGGCTCTATCCGAAAATGCCTGTCGAGGATCAATTAATGTTCTTCGGTCAATTACGCAGCTGGCCTAAAAAAGTACTCAAAAAAGAGATTAGTGAATGGCTTGAACGATTTGATTTAATTGAGAAACGAAAAGTGCTTACGGAGACTCTCTCAAAAGGGAATCAGCAGAAAGTACAATTGATTGCCAGTCTGATTCATAAACCGAGATTACTGATCCTCGATGAACCGTTTAGCGGGCTTGATCCTGTAAATGCCGGATTACTGAAGGATGCGGTCGTTTCTCTGAAAAAAGAGGGGACCGTGATTATTTTTTCCAGTCATCGCATGGATCATGTCGAAGAGCTGTGCGATCATATTTGTCTGCTCAAAAAGGGGAAGTCACTATTCTCAGGAGCAATTCTCGATCTGAAAAAACAATACGGGAAAATAAACTTGACCATTCGCGGGCCATATGACAAGACTGAACTCGCAGCGCTTCCAGGGGTCCAGTCGGTTACGAAAGAAAAAGAAATGTATCGTTTGCGCTTGCACCATGAACATGATGCACGGCCGATCTTTCAAACACTTGCAAAGAACGGCTTTATCGAACGATTCAGCTTAGACTATCTGTCGCTTGAGGAACTCTTTACACGAAAGGTGGCAGGTAAAGGTGAATAAATTCATTCTGCTCTTCTCTCAATCCTACACGAATAAGCTAAAGGCCAAATCTTTTCTAATTACTACGTTGATTATGCTTGCCGGAATTGCCTGTTTTTTTATGTGGCCAACGATCAGCAGCTGGTTTTCTTCTGATGATAAGCCGATGACCGTTGCAGTCTCTGATCAGACGAATGCGCAGGCAGCAACCTATTTTCACAGCAGCAAACAGATAAAATTTACACCGACAACACGTTCTGTACATCAGGAAGAACAGCGCATCGTTAAGGGAAAAACGGATGCGCTGCTTGTGCTCTCACTGGATCAGAAAGGTGCCTTACAGGCAGAACTTAAGACGAAAAATCCGCTTCAATTAACAGATCAGCAAATGCTGGAAGAACAGACCCGTGCAGCAAACCAACTGTTTACGATCCAGCAGTTAAATTTAAGCGCCGAACAGGCACAGAAAATTATGAATCAAAAGATTGAACTCCATCAAAAAGTGCTGACCAAGAATGCTGAAAATGGAAAAACAAGCGGACAAAAGTCAACGGCAACTCTTGTTTCCTATGCGGTTGCGTTTATCATCTATCTGTTTGTATTATCCTACCTGTCGATTATTTCCTCTGAGATTGCGGCAGAGAAGGACTCGCGAATTATGGAGATTATCATCTCAAGCACGTCGCCGGTTACCCATTTATTGTCCCGCGTTTTTGGTACCTTGGCTTTGGCGATGACTCAGTTTATTGTATTGATCGGTGGTGCATTACTTATGGCACGCGCGTTCCAGGACGGTAAGTACTGGGACATGGTCAGTACTCTATTGAGCGAACTGACGCTGGGCTATACAGTTTTTGCGATTCTGTTTTTCTTTCTTGCCTGTCTGCTCTATACACTTGTTGGAGCAGTGCTGGGATCGCTCGTCAATAAAGTTCAGGATGTTGGTCAAGCGGTGATGCCGGTGACGATGCTGCTTATGGTTGGCTTTTTTATCGCAATCAGCGGAATGAGTAATCCGGATACGATGCTCATCAAAATCTTCTCGTACGTCCCATTTACAGCATCGATGATCATGCCGATGCGAATTGGGGCAACCGATATGGCGCTTTGGCAGGCCTTTGTCTCGCTTGTATTCCTCGTGCTTACGATCATTGGCTTGTTCCTGTTCAGTTTGCGTTTCTATCGTGGCTCAGTGCTCACCTATAGTAACGGCTCCATTATTAAGAAAATAAAACAAGCGATACTGCTTTCAAAATAAGGATACATTCATGGATCGGGAATTAGCCCGGTCCTTTTTAATAGGTAAAAGAAGCAAAAGATTGCGAGACCAACGCGTGGGTGCTCAAGTTCCTGTACAATCGCGCTTTGTTGACGAGACATGCTGGAGTAAGCCGAGGAAACGCTCTCGGTAGCCGGAGCATATTCATTACTTGTAAATGAGATCTGCATTCGATTATTTATCTATTACTTTGACTGACAGAGTAATTCATGCTATTATTGCTACATCAGATAGAGTAATTACCGATTAAGCGGGAGGCGGTATTATTCGCAGCGATATATTACGAGGGCATCTTGACTCAATCATTCTGCGACTACTTAAAGATGGCGATTCGTACGGCTACGAGCTTTCAAAAAAAGTAAGCCGTAAAACGGAAGGGCGCTTTGAAATTAAAGAAGCGACACTTTATGCCGTGTTTCAAAGACTTGAAAAGAAGCATTTGATTGACTCTTATTATGGCGAGCATTCCCATGGTGGAAAGCGAAAATATTACCAAATTACCACACTCGGAAAAGCCTATTTTCGAGAAATGATCGATGAGTGGCGCGAAGTAAAGGAAATTGTGGACTTATTCATGGAGGAGACTGATTGATGAAACGGCTGAACATGTATCTTGACAGATTATTTGAAGATCTGCCGAACAGTGAACAAACGGTAAAAGTTAAGGAAGAAATTACGCGTGATTTAGAAGAAAAAGTAGCAGACTTAATTGAGGAAGGAAAAACAGAAGAAGACGCAGTCAATAAAGTGATTGTTGAATTTGGAGATATTGAGGAAATTAAACGCGAGATGGATCTTCCGCAGAACACATTTAATCGAAAACGTGAATTAGCGCGCATCAATCTCAATTTCTCTATATGGGGTAGTGCATTGATTATCGCATTGGCTGTGTTTATTAATTTTTACTGACCTTCATTACTGTTCCAAAAAAACTGAATCATTTTCGAACATAAAAACTTTTTTGAAACATAGTTTGGACAGATCACGTATTTAATGTTAGAGTGAGTCGAGAATCAATTTATGAACATAGGTTTTATGAACTTAAGCAATTCGGCGTGAAAAGCTGTTCTTATAAAGGAGCGAATGTAATGAGGTTAGCAATTGATGCGATGGGCGGCGACCATGCACCTGATGCGATGGTTGAAGGAGCAATCAAAGCCCTGAAGGAATTTCCTGAGCTTGAGATTACGCTCGTTGGCGACAAGGAAAAGCTGAAGGATTTGGTAGGCGAACAGGATCGCATTGACATTCTCCATACCACTGAAAAGATAGAAGGAACCGATGCACCAGTAAAAGCGGTTCGCCAAAAAAAACAGGCTTCAATGGTTCTAGCAGTAAAAGAGGTTCGCGAAAAACGTTGTGCAGCAGCCATTTCTGCGGGTAATACCGGAGCGCTGATGGCATCAGGACTTTTTGGTGTTGGACGTATTAAAGGCATTGACCGTCCCGCTCTCGCACCAACCTTACCAACCATTCATCAAAACAAGGGATTCCTGTTCCTTGATGTTGGGGCAAATGCAGAGACAAAGCCGGAAAATATGTTGCAATACGCAATCATGGGCAATATCTATGCGGAAAAAGTCATGCATCGCCCAAATCCTCGCATTGGACTTTTGAACATTGGTGAAGAAGCGGGTAAAGGCAACGATCTCGTTAAAGATGCCTATAAGCTTTTGAGCAATGCACCGATTAATTTTGTCGGAAATATTGAATCACGCGAGTTGCTTGAAGGACCAGCAGATGTTATTGTTGCAGATGGTTTTTCAGGCAATATGGTCTTGAAAAGTATTGAGGGAACGGCGATTTCACTGATGAAGCTGCTGAAGGAAACCCTTGGCGGCTCGTTGTATACAAAAGTATTGACCGGTCTGATGTATGGCAAGTTAAAAGCAGTGAAACAACACATGGACACTTCTGCATACGGCGGTGCACTTCTTTTTGGCCTTGCCGCACCAATCATTAAGGTTCACGGCTCAGCAAAAAGTGAAGCCGTCTATACAGCAATTAAGCAGGCGCAGATCCTGATTGACGAAGATGTGGTCGGAATAATCGAACATACATTCCATGAGAAGCATTACGATTGGCTGAACAGCAAAGCATAAACTGACTTAAAAAAAGGCTCGGGCATCTGCCCGAGTCTTTTTTTAAGTCAGTTGGTTAATCCCATTGGTAAGGGGTTTCTTGGTAAACATAATAATTGAGCCAATTGGAAAACAAGAGATGCGCGTGCGAGCGCCAAGTGTTTAACGGTGTCCTTTTCAGGTCGTCATCCGGGAAATAGTGTGTAGGAAGATGCGGATGCAGCCCTTTCTTTAAGTCGCGTTCGTATTCCGTCGCAAGCGTTCCTGTATCATATTCCAAATGACCGGTAATCATGATTTGTTTCCCTTGGTTTGCCATTAAAATAAAAGGTCCGGCTTCCTCGGAACCTGAAAGAATACGGAGTTCAGGATGAGCTTGAAGCGCCTTTACGTCGCTATTCGTATAACGAGAATGCGGGGCAAAGAAAACATCATCGAAACCACGTAGCAGTTTTTCCTTTGGCTCATATAAAGTGTGGCTGAATACTCCGGATAATTTTTCCGGATAGGGAATTTTATCGACACCAAAATGATAGTACAGCGCAGCTTGAGCACCCCAGCAAATATGCAGGGTTGAGGTGACATGATCTCGGGACCAGTGCATCATTTCTTTTAATTCATTCCAATAATCCACACTGGAAAATGGGAGTTGCTCGACGGGTGCTCCGGTGATAATCATGCCGTCAAACTTTTTCTGCTGCACCTCATCAAAAATTGAATAGAATTGATCAAGATGAAGGTGGCTCGTGTTCTTTGACTCATGGGTTGCCATTTTCAGAAAGGTTACATTAACCTGCAAAGGCGTGTTTCCTAAATGACGAAGTAATTGCGTTTCTTCCATTTCCTTTTCAGGCATTAAATTTAGAATCAATATGTTTAATGGACGGATGTCCTGGGTCATTGCGCGATCTTCATCCATCACAAAGATGTTTTCGTTCTCGAGAATTTCTCTTGCCGGGAGCAGTTTTGGTAATTTTATAGGCATAACATCAGTTCCCCTCATGGTAAACTTTGTATTAATAATAGCATAAGTTTGATCAGTCGCGTGTATTTTCATAAAACCTAAAGATTTAGAAAAAAATGTCGAAACTATTAGTATAGAAATAAAGTAAATATTTTCGTCTATAGAAAACTTGGCTTTGCCAAGCCTCTGGCGAAGGCAAAGTCGCCGCCCGCGACGGCCATGGACGGCCTAGTGTTCGGTGAGCCGCAGGACGCGGCGTTCTACCGAATCACGTACACTCATTTCCTTAAATCGTTTCTTACCAGTGTAAAAAAGCCGCGAAGCGCAGAATGTTTTTAATTCCTTAAAAGGGGGACGTGTCCATGCTTGGCTCAAGGATGATGCATTTATTAAATCGTTCGATCGAGAAACAATCGGAACGTATTTTTGATGGGATATCAAGAGGACGTAAAAAAGCACTTGACAATTGGTTCCATGATCGATGGAATGAACTGGAAAATGTGAATCAGATTGCCTACAGCTATGATGAACGCGGTACAGAAATTAGTGAAGTGCTTAAACAACAATTGAAGAATAGTGATGCATTTATTGAATTTATGTTGCTGGACGAAACGGGTAAAGTCATGGTGTCCACGTGTACCAAGCATCTAGGTTTACAAATGACTGATTTGCCAAATTATACGCGCGGTCTTAATAAAGAGAAATTGATGTACGGCCCTTATATTGATCATCAAACGCTTGATCTTGATCTAAGCAGCGCACATTTTGCCGATGAGATCACGTTGATGTTTTCGACACCAGCGGTAAATGGTAAAGGCGTCCCGCGCGTATTCATGGGCCGTGTGCTCAATGACACAATGAGCAATGTCATTCAGAATGAGGATGCCCATGTCTATAAAGACTCTGGTGACAACTATCTATTTATGGTTAAAACGAAGCGCGATATACTGCCGGGAACAGCGATCTCGCGTAGCCGATTCGAAGATAATACCTATACGCTCGGGGACAACCTAAAAGCAGGGGTACAGACTGCAAAATGGGGCATCGTACAAATAAAAAAACATACTGAATTTGAAATTCGTTTTACAGATCCCGAAACAGGGGAGCTGCATCCTGGTATTCAAAAGACGATCGAACATGGGCACAATCTCGATACGTGGCCGGGTTACCCCGATTATCGGCATGTCATGGTTGGGGGGAAAGGTACGTTGATTCATCCCCCGTATTGTGATGAAGTCTGGGGAATGATGTGTGAAGGCGATATTCAAGAAATTTATCAGTTCAAAAGCTTAAGATTGCGGCTTCCCATTTACTTTTCATTTGGAACATTGATTGCAGCAGGGCTAAATGGGATCGGTTATTCCGTGTCCCTTTCGGCAGGAATCTGGTGCACAGCGGCAACATGGGTGCTCTTATCGCTAACCTTTCTGTTTGCTGCCAATCACATCGTTATTTCACCAATTCGAAAAACCGTCGCGATACTCCATGAAATTGCAGAAGGCGACGGTGATCTCACAAAGCGGCTCAATAAAAACACTCAAGACGAAATAGGCGAACTTTCCCGTTGGTTCAATAAATTTATTAACAGTCAAATGGAGATGATCCAACGCGTTGGTGCATCTGCTAAAGCATCACAAAGTGTTTCGTTTACAGCATCAAAGATGGCCAGCCGAATGGCAAGCGGCATGGATCTTGTCGGAGATACGGTTGATGAGCTGGTCGCTACCGCCGGCGAACAAAACATGGTTTTTCAAAATGCGCGCAATCATTTTAATGGACTTTTTGCTTCGATTCAGGAAATGAGTGCGCTCATAAACGAGGTAAGTATACATACTGATGATACGAAGAATCGAACGATTCAGGCGAATAAGGCATCTTCAGTAGCACTTAACATGGTACGCGAGCTTGAACAGGAAATGGATGCAACTATGAACCGCATCGACCAATTACATACACAATCTGAGACGATCACCAAAGCGGTTACGGTAATTAAGAACATTAACGAGCAGACGCAGCTTCTCGCACTTAATGCTGCAATTGAAGCGGCAAGAGCGGGTGAGGCAGGAAAAGGTTTTGCGGTCGTTGCTAAAGAAGTATCAAAACTTGCCGAACAAACAGAAATGGCGACAAAATCAGTGGCAGCCCTTGTACAGAGTATTCAAGATGAGACGAACCAAACCTTGAACGAAATAAAACAAACAAATGATAAAGTCAATCAATCCTCTACTCAAATCAAAGCGACAATCGGTTCGTTTAATCATATATCCAGCAATGTTAGCGAGATTTCTGAGAAAACCGATCAATTACTGGATATAACAACGAAAGAGAGCAGCGATTTGAATGATATTGTACAGTCGATTAATCGATCAGCTGATGAAATTAAGCGGAGAACGGCCGAAGACGCATCAAGCAGTGAAGCATCAATTAAAACACTGCATGAAGTCTCCTCGGAAATGGAACGCTTAAATCAAATAACCAATAGTTTGGACTATGTATCCAATCAATTGCAAAAAATGGTTGCATCATTCAAAACGGTTTGATGCATGAGGACCCCGCTTCTTATGGAGCGGGGTCTTCTATTTTTTTACTTAACGATCCGTAAATATAAGGATTATACAGGGTATAATTGTAATTTGAACTATTCGAAAATTAACAGGATTCAAAAAACCTCGTCGGAATATCTGACATAGATAGTGATTGTGGAAGAAGATTAAATTATTATAACATTATAGAGCCGCATTAATAGAGATAGCTTAGAAAGAGATAGCGGGGGGTGGACACTACATAAAAGACAGAGAATTGGGATTTATTCAAGTGTTTTGCTTTTATAAAAAGGAGGATGACAATGAAATTAAAGAGAGTCGTACCATTACTAGCAATTATTGCACTATTAATCGGTGCCCTTGCGGCCTGCTCGCCAAAATCAGGCGGATCAAATGGAAAAACAGTGATTGAGATTGGTAGTCAATCGCCTCTCTCAGGCGGCAGTGCAACCCTTGGAGATGCAATCCGGCTCGGTGCAAAATTAGCAATTGAAGATCGCCAAAAAGAGTTTGAGAAAAAAGGATTTCAAATTAAATTAAAAGATCTTGATGATCAAGGTGATCCGAAAAAAGGTGTGGCAAACGCTCAGATTCTTGCCTCTGATAAAGATGTACTTGCTGTTGTCGGCCACTTGAACTCGGGCGTTGCAATTCCGTCTTCTGAAGTTTATAACAAAAACAATTTAGCAATGGTATCGCCAGCTACTACAGCAACGGTTGTTACTGATCGTAAACTTCCTACGGTTAATCGTATCTGTGCTCGTGATGATTTCCAAGGTCCAGCAGGCGCAAACTTTGCAGTAAAAACACTCAAAGCGAAAAAGATATTTGTTATTCAAGATAAAACAGCATACGGTTCAGGTCTTGCTGAACAGTTTAGAGATCAAGCCAAGAAGCTGGGTGCTGAGATTGTCGGCTATGAAGGAATCACAGTTGGTGAGAAGGACTTTAACGGTGTTCTTAGTCAAGCTGTAGCGAAGAAACCTGATCTGATCTATTTCGGTGGTGTCTATGCTGAAGGCGGCCTGATCATTAAACAAGCGCGTCAGAAAGGCTTCGATGGCCCGATCATGGGCGGCGATGGTCTTGATTCATCATCGACAGTTCAGATTGCTGGGGACTCGGTTAAAGGAGTATACCTAACATCGGTTGCCGGAGATGTATCAAAAACAGAAAAAGGACAAGCTTTTGCCAAAAAATACAAGAAGGAATTTGGTAAGAACGTTGAATCTTATTCCGCTTATGGTTATGACGCAGCCGGCGTTATTCTGGATGGGCTAATGAAAGCGATCGATGGTAATGACGGTAAAAAACCAACCCGTGAACAAGTAACAAAAGCCATTCGTTCGGTTCAAAATTATGATGGTGTAACAACTAAAGTAAGTTTGGATGACAAAGGCGATAACAAATTCGCCAAAGTTTACATCTATAACTTCACTGAAGCTAAGTATCCGCCGGTTCAGAAAGCGGAAATCAGCCAATAATTGAACCCATGTATCAGTAAATGAAATCCAAGGACATTGATGAATAATTAATTGTGGACTAAAAGGGTATTGAGCAGCACGCTTATGCCCTTTTAGGATTTTATAAGCAGTCTTCACATAACATTGGACAGAAATTAGCTGTTCCAAAAAATAAAATACATCCAAACAAACAACTCGTGAGGAAAGTGGTGAGAGCATGCTTGCACATATCATTCAGAATTTGCCCCAAGTACTCATTGATGGCCTGACACTTGGCGTTGTCTATGCAGTCGTAGCAATCGGCTATACGATGGTTTATGGCATTCTTGAGTTGATTAACTTCGCACATGGCGACGTATTCATGACGGGAGCTTTTATTGGAGCAATTGTTCTTTTCTTATTAATGGGAATGGGATTTCTTGCAGCGTTACCGGCTATACTCGTATTTATCATCGTCATCGTAATTGCCGCCATCGCTACCGGACTTTTGGGGGTCGGCATTGAGCGGGTAGCCTATCGGCCGCTGCGAAAGAAAAATGCTCCGAAACTGATTGCACTGATCACTTCTATCGGTATCTCTTTTGTGCTTGAAGATTTGGTTCGTTTTATTGCGGAATTAAAAACAGGGAACTATATTGTGACAGCGCCGCCGATGTTTAATCACAAGTTTACGCTGAATCTCCATAGCGCCTTACCCTTTTTTAACAATGCAACATTCCAGTCATCGTTTTTACTCGTGCTTATTGTGACAATCATTATGCTTATTGCACTTGATCTTTTCGTGAACAAGACAAAATGGGGCATGGCGATGCGGGCGGTTGCACAGGATCGTGATACAGCGTCGCTGATGACAATTAATGTTAATCGAGTCATCTCAGTGACTTTCTTTATCGGGTCTGCTCTAGGCGGAGCAACCGGTGTGCTTTTCATGATCCAATACGGCACGATTGATCCCTATATTGGGTTTATACTCGGCATCAAAGCGTTCACAGCTGCTGTTCTAGGGGGCATTGGAAACATTCGAGGAGCTATGTTCGGAGGCGTCATGCTTGGACTGCTTGAGATGTTCGCAGCTTCAAACCTGTCCATTATTACCCATGGGGCAATGGGAGCCGAATATAAAGATGTGTTTGCCTTTATCATTTTGATTCTTGTCTTAATTTTCAAACCAGAAGGCTTATTTGGTAAAGCCGTCGTAGAGAAAGTGTAGGTGACAAGTTTGAGTGCATTCTTTGAAAAAATAGCGCAAAGCAAAAAAAATCAAATCATCCTGTTCCTCACTTATGTCATTGTGACTGGTGCTGGACTGTTCCTTTTGCCGGATTCAACGATTGCCTTCTTGCTGCTGCTTTTCTCAATTCTTATTTTGTATTATCTCAATTTGAATCTAAGAGCAAAATGGGTAACGGGAATTGTCATTCTTGCAGTAGTTGTACCATTTATTGCGAGCTTCAGTGATTCGTATCAAACATATATGGAAGTTGGGACATTGGTCGGCATCTATTGTGCTATGGCTTTAGGACTGAACATCGTCGTTGGTTTTGCTGGATTACTCGATCTTGGCTTTATTGCTTTTTTCGCGGTTGGCGCTTATACGTACGCCATTTTTGCCAGTGATCAAGCGTCAAAGTTTATGCCATTTGGTCATTATCCGCTTTCTGGCGGCACATTTTGGATTTTCATCTTTATTGCGGCGATTGTCGCAGCAATTTTTGGGATTTTGTTAGGTGTACCAGTTTTGCGTGTGCGCGGCGACTATCTAGCGATTGTTACGTTAGGATTTGGCGAGATCATTAGAATCTTACTGAACAATATGGATCATCCGATTAATATTACAAATGGTTCCATGGGGATTGCATCAATCACACCGCCGAGCTTTTTCGGAATCAGTATTGGTTCATCGAATCAGTTCTACTATATTGCGTTTGCGATTTTTCTCCTCGTCATCTATGTGGTTCGAAAACTTGAGTATTCGAAATTAGGACGCGCTTGGAAAGCGGTTCGCGATAACGAAATCGCCGCACAATCAATGGGCATTCCATTAGTAAAAACAAAATTAGCCGCATTTGCTATTGGTGCTTCATTCTCGGGAATGATGGGAGTTGTCTTTGCAGCGAAACAGATGTTTGTTGATGCAACCAGTTTTACCTACCTCGAATCGACTATGGTACTTGTTATGGTCATTCTTGGCGGAATGGGGAGTGTTCCGGGGGTTATTCTCGGTGCTGCTGTCGTCATCATTCTGAGAACACAGGTGCTTACCAATATCTCGAATTGGTTGTCGGCCATGAGTTCGAATTACGGCATCTCAATTCCACCAGCTTTGTCACCTGAAAAAATGCAGCTGCTTATCTTTGGAATCCTCTTAATTGTTTTCGCGCTTTATCGAACACAAGGGTTGATTCCGCATAAAAATCGTAAAGTCGATGTGGCCAAATTGAAAAAGGAGTCGGAACAAGCAGCACTGACGCGTAAAAAAACAGCATCAGGAGGTGCTGACTCGTGAACATTTTGGAAGTAAAACACCTGACAAAGGAATTTGGTGGCCTGACAGCCACATCAGATATTAATATGACGATTAAAAAAAATTCCATAACTGCTGTGATTGGACCGAATGGTGCCGGTAAAACGACTTTTTTTAATATGATTACGGCAGTATACCACCCCACGTCCGGCGACATTCTTCTCAATGGAAAATCGCTTGTCGGATTAAAACCGCATCAAGTTTCTCAGTTTGGTATTACGCGAACCTTTCAAAATATCCGTTTGTTCGAAAACATGACGGTTCTGGAGAATGTGTTGGTTGGTATGCATCAAAATCTAAAGTCTCATTGGATCGGAACATTGCTTCAATTGCCACATATTCGGAAGATTGAAGAAAATGCTAGAACTACCGCGTATGATATCTTGAACTATGTGGGCTTAGAGAACTATGTAAATGAAAATGCAGGCAACTTAGCCTATGGGGCACAGCGACGCTTGGAAATAGGGCGTGCGATCGCAGCAAAACCTAAGGTTTTGCTGCTTGATGAACCGGCCGCAGGAATGAATCCAAAAGAAACCGAACGGTTGACCAATCTCATACATGATATGCGTACGAAGCTTGATGTCACAATTATTCTAATTGAACATGATATGAATTTGGTCATGAAGATTTCCGATTCAATTTATGTGCTGGATCATGGTGAGCTGATCGCCTCTGGGAAACCCAATGAGATCAGGAATAACAAAAAAGTTATCGAAGCATATTTGGGCAAGGGGGCGGTTTCAAATGGCTGAAGCATCGAACCATTTCCTTGAAGTAAATCAAATTGACAGCTTTTATAGTCAGATTCAAGCATTGGAAGGTGTTGACCTTTATATTGATAAAGGTGAAATTGTTACCTTGATTGGCAGTAATGGTGCTGGAAAATCAACAACATTGAAATCAATCAGTGGGCAGGTTCGACCAAAAAACGGATCAATTATTTTTGACGGTCAAGAAATCAGCAAGTTTCAGGCACATAAAACAGCACTGCTCGGCATCGCACAAGTCCCTGAAGGACGGAGAATATTCCCACGGCTCACAGTCCGTGAAAATCTTCAAATCGGTGCTTTTTCCGTAAAAGACAAGCATGTCATTGCGGAACGCATGGAGCGTGTTTTCAACTACTTTCCAAGACTAAAGGAGCGTTTAAATCAAAGAGGAGGCACAATGAGCGGCGGCGAGCAGCAAATGCTTGCGATTGGCCGGGCACTTATGATGAAGCCAAAACTTCTCATGCTTGATGAACCTTCGATGGGTCTTGCGCCGATAATCGTCGAACAAATCTTTGATATTATCAAAGAAATGAACGAAGAGGGCATGACGATTTTGCTTGTCGAGCAAAATGCTTACCAGGCATTACAAATCGCCGATCGCGGCTATGTAATCCAAACAGGCTCCATTGTACTTGATGGCAACGGAGACGAGCTAATGAAAAATGAGCAGGTGAGGGCCGCTTATCTTGCTTGATTCTCAATTATAAAGAAACGTTTGAAATGCTTCATTTACTGTAGCCGGATCAGCATCTTAGCTGATCCGGTTTACTATTTATGATGTCGGCTTAGTGTTTCATATTTGATCGTCAAAGCAATCAAATTATATAATGAATTCATCATCATTTCTTGATCAGCAGTTTAATGATGGTCAGCCGGCTTCATCATTTTGACATATGAAAAAAATGCGAGAGAATGCAGGAGAAAGGGTGTTGTGAATGGCGACAAAACATAAGACTTTTGCAGCTGAGAGTTCAGATGTGAAGCACTTTATTTCCGGAATGAATAAGAAAAATGATCATTATCTGCATGCCGTCATTCATTTTGACACAACAATTGATGAACGCGTACTCATTCAGGCCGTACATGAGTCGCAAAAATTATTTCCGTTACTTTCATGCCGATACGTTGAAGCGGCTGAGAATGCCTATTGGGAAGAAAGCGATTGGAAGGCAAGCGACATGGTGCAAGTCGTTCAAGCGACGGACCGAGAACAGGCAGTTCAAGAGCAACTGACACGAAAGCTCAATGAGAAAGAAGGACCTCAGCTGAGTATAGCGATTATTAGAAAGGACAGGCGAGATTCTCTAGCTGTAATCCTCAATCACATGCTCTGTGACGGTGGAGGGTTTAATGACTACCTATCCCTCTTAAGCGCACAATATTCATGTTTCATTGATGGCAATACTTCCACACACCCGAACGCAGATCATCTCGGTTCGCGTAGCATAAAACAAGTGTTTGACGCGTTGAACGAGGTGCAATTGAACGAAGTGAAACATGCAGCATTGATGAAGCATGAACAAGATGAACGAGACTATCTTCCGCTTAAGGGGGACGAACGGCAGCCCTTTATTATGACGCATCAATTAAGTGCCAAAGCTTTTGATCAGTTGCGGGGTTACGTAAAGAGCAAGGGGGCAACCATTAACGATGCGCTTTTTGCAGCTTATGTCTGTGCCTTATCTCGAGTCATCAAGTCAGACCAAATTATTCTCGATTGTCCGGTTAATCTGCGCAACTATCTGCCAAAAGAGGCCAAACCAGGATTCTGTAATTTAACAGCCAACATTACTTGCATTGTTCCAAGAGATGAAGGAATTGGCTTTGATCAGGCATTAATGCGAGTGAAAAGGGTGATGGATAAGCAAAAAAAGAGCTTTGCGCCGCTGAAAGTTTACTCGGAGCTTGAGGAAACGTATCAACATCATACTCTGACCCAAGCGAAAAAACGGTTTCCAAGTATTTATCGTATTCCTGTTAATGGGATGACAAATATAGGGATCATCGATGAACACAAACTGCGCTTTTCGGGATTAAGCATTCGTGATGTTTTCATTTCCGGCTCGATAAAGTATGCACCTTATTTCCAAATTGCGGTGACCACGTTTCAGAAAAGAATGACGTTCTCAACGAACTTTTACGGAACAAACGAAGATAAAGCATTTATTGATTCATTCATCACAGACTTGATCAACCATCTTCCCATTCAATCATAAGAAAATAGAAAAGAGAGCCAATTTTGGCTCTCTTATTCGTTATGGAAACGGTACTGGTTGATTGCGGTGCTGCTTATGGTCAGTGTGTCTTGATCACCGATCGACTGTTGCACATGGATCTTATTAATCTGTCGATTCAGGGCACCAATTTTCACAGCAATTTGATTTAATTTCCTTTGATCCCATGCATCCTTGGTTGAGAAATGAGTTCGATCTTCCTCGTATTGCCAAACTCTTTTTTCTTGTTCCAGCGCTTTTAATTGGTTATATGTATTCTTTAACGACTGACCGGTAGTGATCACTGTACGAACCTGAGGCACCTGCATCCGTCCGTCCCACCTCTCCCGACTCTATTGACTTTATTATAGGTCAGGATCTTTTTATGAGAAGGGACGAATGATCTATTTTTTATCCAGTTCATTGCCCAAAAGAACCATCACTTATGGCCTAAAAAAGTATGCCCATACCATCGATAATCACTATTCGTTTTGAGTGCTTTTGATGCGCTTGAACAATTTACGGAAACAATAATAGAGAAACAATGCTTTTACCGTCAAATCAATCCCTTGGGCAATCCAAATGCCGGCGATGCCCATTCCGCCCTTTACCCCGAGCAGATAAATAAACAGAACGCGAATGCCCCACATACCGATTGCTGTACTATACAGCGGTGTTTTTGTATCACCTGCTCCTTGAAGCGCTCCGGCGAGTACAAGGCCGACGGCAAGTGGCGGCATGAAAAAAGCATCAATTCGCATCGCTAGTGTTATCATGGATGCTGTATGGACTTGGTCGGTAAACCATACTGCCATCACAGGGGTAAAAAAGAATAACAGGACCCCAGTTACACTCATGATTACAACAGAAATAAGCACGGATAATATGCCGTATGAGTAAGCGAGGGCGTAGTTCTTGGCACCAAGCTGCTTGCCGACGAGCACGGTTGCAGCGACACTTAACCCAAGTCCGGGCAGATAGGCAAAAGTCTCAATATTTTCTGCAATGGCGTTGGCAGCATAGATCTCTGTACCCATATGGACAATTAAACCAAGATAGACAACTTGACCCAGCCGCATAATCAGACGTTCGCCGGTTGCCGGAATGGATAATCGGATAATTTCCCAGGTCAGTTTTCTGAGTTCAGAAGGCGCATGCCGACATAATGAAAAGTGAACCGGCGATTTTTTCATCGCGACTACGAGCAGTGCAGAACCAATCACACGAGTTAGGACAGTCGCAACGGCGGCACCGCCGACTCCGAACCCGGTGAACGAAAAGATGCCGAAAATGAGCAGATAATCAAGTGCGATGTGAATCAGATTCATCCAGAAGCTAATCATCATGGGCGAGACTGTATTTCCAGAAGCACGCAAGACGTTGCCTAAATTGAGCATTAATGAAATGATGAACGACGGCGTGCCGACGATACGAAAATAGAGCGCGCCTTGACGAAGGACCTCACCGTCAGCGCCCATGAGTCTTAGCAAGGGTTCTGCAAAAACAAGCGTGAGCACGCCGAAGATAAAGCCCGTAATCATCGCAATCCATGTTGATCGTCGTGCTGCCTCTTGTGCCGTTATCAAATCACCCGCACCGATATGCTTCGCAATCAACGATGAAGTACCGATACCGATCGCCATGAAAACCGCGATATAGACTGCGAGCAATGTATTCGCCACGCCGACAGCGGTCACCTCAGCCAATCCAAGTCTTGCGACAAAAAGTGTATCAACAAACCCGACGACCGTTTGCAGGAGACTTTCAATCATTGCCGGTAACGCCAAAGCAAGTACAGTGCGGCATTTTGTCTTTAATGATGCATTCAAATTAAATCAACCAGCCTTAATACGACACAGCATAAGTCGCCGCATGAAATTAGTTAAGATGTTTCTTTGTTTAGCAGTTCTTTTTTTGAGATGATGTTCAGTGATTGATCAAATTCGAAGATTACCGGTACCCCTGTAGGAACGTCAACATGGACAATCTCTTCATCAGACAGATTTTCAAGATGTTTCACTAATGCGCGCAATGTGTTGCGATGACTGACCACAAGCACATTATTTCCGTCACGCAGTAATGGTGCAATGTGATCCGTCCAAAAAGGAAGGACACGATCCAATGTTGTTTTCAAACTCTCTCCTCCAGGAAGGGCGTGCGGGTCAACGTAATGGTACCTACGATCATGGATCGGGTGTCTGGGATCGGAAACATTCAGCATCGGCGGAAGCGCATCGTAACTTTTTCTCCAGCGATTGACGCGTTCTTTTCCTTCTTTTTCAGCTGTTTCAGTCTTGTTTCGCCGCTGCAAGGCGCCATAGCTCCGTTCATTGAGCCGCCATGACTTATATACGGGAATCCATTCTTGATGCAATCCTTCTAATATGTAGTTCAGTGATTTAATTGAACGCTTTAATACGGAAGTAAAGGCAGCGTCGAAAATCAAGTTCTGGTTTGCCAATAGAGCCCCAGCGTGTTTGGCTTCTTCAATACCTTTACTTGTCAAATCAACGTCTTCCCAGCCGGAAAACAGGTTCAATTCGTTAAATTCGCTTTCTCCATGACGTACGACAACTAATTTCATGCGTATACCCTCCATACCGCGATCAAAATCCGAAAAACTTGTTACTTGTTAGTATACTTTATTGAAAATGTTTTTCCAATTATCCCGGTGGTATCGATCTAATACAACCTGTATGATAAAAAAGTGGTTCATGCGCCCAGAACGTTATATAATGTTTTTAGCTTATTTATGCAGGATCATCAAGAGAGGGATGATTAAGGTGAAACTGACCGCAACGGAAATTGAAATCGCGGGTATTTTGGAGAAAGATGCACGTCTCACAAATGATGAGCTTGCAAAAATGACTGATCTGAGTGTAGATCAAATCAATCAAATTGTGAAAAAACTTGAAGATCAAAAGGTCATCGTTCGTTATGTATCCCTTGTTGACTGGACAAAGATCGACGGACATCAGGGTGTAACGGCAATGATTGATGTTAAAGTGACACCGAAAAGAGATGTTGGTTTTAATGAGGTTGCGAAACGGATCTATCGGCATAAAGAGGTTAAGTCCGTCTACCTGATGTCAGGAACATACGATTTGTCTGTTCAAGTGGAGGGGCAATCGGTCAATGACGTTGCACATTTTGTCAGTCAGAAATTATCCACAATTGAAGGAGTCATTTCAACAACGACTCATTTCGTCTTGAAGAAATTTAAGCACGATGGGACAATTTATGACTCGGATGATCGGGATAAACGAATTGTGGTGTCGCCGTAATGGTGCTGAAAACATCATATCTCGCAAATCATGTTCGAAACCTAAAACCTTCAGGAATCCGTAAATTTTTTGATGCGACAGCTGGGATGACTGATGTTATTTCGCTCGGTGTCGGGGAACCGGATTTTGTAACGCCTTGGAATGTGCGGGAAGCAGCCATTCTTTCATTGGAGGATGGTCATACTTCCTACACAGCTAATGCCGGCTTGCTGGAACTCCGTGAAGCGATCGCGAAATACGTTGACGATTACTATTGTGTTGCCTATGATCCAGAGCATGAGATTACCGTTACGGTTGGCGCAAGCGAAGCGATCGACATTGCGCTGCGCGCGATTCTCGATCCGGGTGACGAAGTATTGGTGGTTGAACCGTGCTTTGTTTCTTACGCGCCGCTCGTCACTTTAGCCGGAGGTACACCCGTTATTGTCGCAGCAGAAAAAGAGAATGATTTTAAGGTGCAAGCACGTCAGTTGGAAGACGCCGTCACGGAACGAACAAAAGCGATCATGATTTGTTCGCCAAACAACCCAACCGGTTCGATGCTGAGCAAGCAAGAAATGGAGCAGGTTGCCCGTGTTGCTAAAAAGCATGACCTGCTGATTCTTTCCGATGAAATTTACGCGGAACTCGTCTATGACGACCTTTATACGAGTTTCGCCGCAATCGATGGGATGCGGGAACGAACGATTTTAGTGAGTGGCTTTTCGAAGGATATGGCGATGACCGGTTGGCGGCTCGGTTTCGTCTGCGCGCCAGCAGAGATCACGCAGGGGATGCTGAAGATCCATCAATATGCTATTATGTGTGCGTCAACCATGGCTCAATACGCCGCATTAGAAGGTTTACGCAACGGGCGATCCGATATGGCGGAAATGCGTAAAAGTTACCGTTTGCGGCGCAACTTTGTTGTTGAGTCGTTGAATGAGATGGGGCTTGCTTGCTACAAACCTGAAGGCGCTTTTTATACATTCCCGAACATTGAATTAACCGGTATGGATTCCGAATCGTTTGCCACGCGTTTGCTTCATGAGGAACGTGTCGTCGTTGTTCCCGGCAATGCGTTCGGCGACAGTGGTGAAGGGTATGTGCGCTGCTCCTATGCGACGTCAATGGGTCAATTGAGAGAAGCGATGAAACGCATTCATCATTTTGTCGACAATCTTTAATCAGTAGGATTATCGGTTCGTCCGACTCTGTTAAATGGTGATCGCTTGAAAGAGGAGGTCTCACGAATTAATGAGATCTCCTCTTTTTGGTTTTCACGATTGCTTCCCTAAAATCTGTTTTAAAATTGGTCGATGCGTCCAATGTAACCAAGCCGAATTAATCATTTGCCAAGGTCCGTTTCGTGACACTGCACTTGGAACTTTGTCGATGCAGCTGCGTTATTGGAGGCAATAAAAATTTGTTGCGTCGTTTGTCAGGCACGCCCTTTATTGCTGCAGAAGGCGCTATCGAAATGGACGCCAGCTTTTCTAAAGCTAATTCCTAGGTCAATCACCAGATCTGAACCCCTTTTGTCAAAGGAAAATCTGCCCACTCTTGTGAGCAATTTAGCGAGTTTAATCGTGTTTCGCCATGGCGAACACAATAAAGTGTTTTCATCCATTCCCCCTCAATCTTAATCATTTTCTTTTGCGGTTGGTATCTTGGATAAGGTTTATTAGGGAAACGGCGCATCACCATTCATTTGACAAAACGGTTCGTATAGGCTATAAAAAGAGTGTTAGCACTCTTTGCTATAGAGTGCTAATCTTTGCGTAGGAAAACTCATTCACATAGAGGTTCACGAGAAAGGGGATTACTGATGGCAGTTAGAGAATTTAAGGCAGAATCCAAAAAATTGATGGAAATGATGATCCACTCGATCTATTCTCAGAAAGAAATCTTTTTGAGGGAGCTCATTTCAAACGCCAGCGATGCGATCGATAAGATCTACTATCGCGCGCTCACCGATGACGCAATTAATTTTGACAGAGACCATTACTCAATTGAAATCAAAACGGATAAAGAAAACCGCATGTTAAAAATCTCCGATACCGGGATTGGCATGACTGAGGAAGATCTGGAAGAAAATTTGGGTACGATTGCGCAAAGCGGTTCCTTAAACTTCAAATCGGAAAATGAATCGAAAGACGACCATGACATTATCGGTCAATTCGGTGTCGGCTTCTATTCGGCGTTCATGGTAGCTGATAAGGTAACCGTAATCAGTAAGGCTCTGGATAGCGATCAAGCATTTAAGTGGGAATCGCAAGGCATTGACGGGTACACCATCACAACTGCGGACAAGGACTCGGTAGGTACCGACATCATTTTGAAACTCAAGGAAGATACTGAGGATGACAACTACAGCGAGTATTTGGAAGAATACCGTCTGCGCGAAATTATTAAGAAATACTCAGACTTCATTCGCTATCCAATTAAAATGGAAGTTACCGAAAGCCGCCCAAAGAAAGATAACGACAAGGAATTCGAAGAAGTTAAAGAAGTTCAAACGATTAACAGCATGGTTCCGATCTGGCGTAAAAATAAGTCGGAGCTTAAACCTGAAGATTATGAAAACTTCTATAAAGAGAAGCATTACGGTTTTGATACACCGCTGCGTTACATTAATATTCAAGCAGACGGTATGATTCGCTATCATGCAATCCTCTACATTCCTGAAAACATTCCTTTCGATTACTATTCAAAGGAATATGAAAAAGGTTTGGAATTGTATTCAAACGGCGTCATGATTATGGAAAAATGCGCGGATCTGCTCCCGGACTATTTCAGTTTTGTCAAAGGAATTGTCGATTCTGAAGATCTTTCACTAAATATTTCACGCGAAATCTTACAGCAGGACAAGCAGTTGAAATTAATTGCTAAGAATATTAACCATAAAATTAAAAAAGAACTGCAAAAACTGCTGAAAGATGATCGTGAGAAGTACGAAACATTTTTTAAAGCATTCGGTCGCCAGTTGAAATATGGCGTTTACTCGGACTTCGGTCAGCACAAGGATGACCTTCAAGACCTGCTGATGTTCTATTCGTCAACAGAAAAGAATAGGGTTACTCTGAATGAATATGTTTCACGGATGCCTGAAGAACAAAAATATATCTATTATGCAGTCGGCGATTCAATCGAAAAAATCGGTAAACTTCCGCAAACGGAACTTGTAGCAGATAAAGGGTTTGAAATCCTCTACTTCACTGAAGATATCGATGAATTTGCGATCAAAATGCTTCAGAATTATAAAGAAAAAGCATTCAAATCCGTATCCAGCAGTGATCTTGGCATTGAGGATGACACAGAAAAGAAACAGGATGAAGCGGAAGAAAAGGCGAATAAAGGTCTATTTGATAAGATGAAAGAAGTTCTCTCTGATCAAGTGAAGGGTGTTCGTGCTTCGAAACGCTTGAAATCATATCCGGTTTGCTTTGCAACGGAGGGCGAAGTATCGATTGAAATGGAAAAAGTACTGAATCAAATGCCGAACAATGAAAACATTAAAGCGGATAAAGTTCTTGAAGTGAATACAAACCATGACGTTTTTAAAGCTTTAAAGGCCGCTTTCGATCTAAATGATCAGAAAAAGGTTACCCTTTATACGAGTCTTTTGTATAATCAAGCGCGATTAATTGAAGGGCTTCCAATTCAAGACCCCGTTGCCTTCTCCAAAAATATCTGTGAGTTAATGGGCTAAAAGCAGACGATCTCTAATTTAAGAAAGCTGTCGTTTCATGATCAACAGGAAACGGCAGCTTTTTGTGTTTCATAAAACGTTAGTTAATTCGTGTTCCGCCTGCCGCGAGTAACTTTTCAGTGCAAAGCATTGATTCTGTTATGATAGAATTGAGAGAAATAGATCTTATCTCACGGATCGAATCATTTTTTCGACCATTAAAGGAGTATAGCGACGGCATCCGTGGTAGAAGAGTCGGTTCTTAGCTCGCTTATCCATGCGGATGCAACCGTTGATCGGCAGGGAAGGCCGATTCACTCATTCTGCGACGCAATGAAAGCACGTCAAGCGGAGCACCCAGATGCGCAAATCGCTTTTTTGATGGATAAACTTGGGCTTAGCATGACGTAATCATCGTTTATATACCGTAGATAATTTAAACCTTGTGCAGACAGGAGGAACGACTCATGTTATCAAATCAAATCGTAACGCAGCTGCCCCTTAAATCGATTGATGGCGTTCAATCGGTACCTGGCGGCGACATCAATGATGCATACAGCATCGACTCAGGCGATCAACGCTACTTTTTAAAACTTCATAAGCACACCGACGACAACTTTTTCACCTCAGAGGCCACTGGGCTGGCACTGCTGGGAAGGGTCGCACGTACGCCAAAAGTCATACATAAAGGAGTGATCGGAACTCAGGATTACTTAATCCTTGAATGGATTGAACAGGGGACACGTCGGAATGAAGCAAAGCTTGGCCGCGTCCTTGCGCAAGTACATCGACAAACAGACCCGCTATTCGGCTTTGCATTTAATAGTTACGCCGGTAAGCTGCCCCAGGATAATCGGCGTGAAAAAGATTGGGCAACCTTTTATCTTGAACGAAAGCTGGGACCACTCATTGGTTATGCAGCAGAGCGCGGATATTGGAATGTTACGCGTCAACAGGCCTTTGAACGATTCGCCGAACGATTTGCCCAAACCTACAAAAACCGCACCGTGACGCCAAGTCTGCTTCATGGTGATCTTTGGGGTGGAAATATCATGTATGATCGAAACGGTGATCCGGTCCTGATTGATCCATCTGTTTTCTATGGGAACCGGGAAATGGATTTGGCGATGACGCTGCTTTTTGGAGGATTCGGATCTGAATTTTATCAGGCTTATCAAGAAGCGTATCCTCTTGAAGAAGGGTGGCGCGCGCGCGTTCCCTGGTATCAGTTGTACTATCTTCTTTGTCACTTGATCATGTTTGGCGAAGGCTATGGTGCTGCAGTTGATCATGCGCTTAGAAGTTAAACTACAGAAATAAAATTATGTAAACTCAATGATTTGAAAGCAAACGCTCTGCTAGCCGAATTGATGGTGTTGAACGAACGGATAACTGGCCGAATTTACACCAATCAATTACAGGTTTTTGGCAGGAGCATTTCAGCCTCCACTGATGATTCTGCGTTAGTACAGAATCATATTTTATCCCATTCCATCGCAAGATCGAGTGCTGCTAGGAACAATGAGACGATAAATTTGGTTTCCGGATGGATAAAGATTCCGGTCAATTGATCATCAAGTGACGAAATGATTGCTATATTTATGAAAAATGCAGTGAGAAAAAGAAAAATCCATTTAATCTGCCATTTTTTTTACCTTGAAGTAGTGAACGACATAAATAAATCCTTTGAGTACGACCTCACCGATGAGACTGAATGCGCAATAAAAAATCGTAAACATAAAGAGCGTATTGAAGTCATCGTAATGAATCCCTAATAAATTAAAAAGGCCAATAAACCCAAAATAAAGCGCACCAATGGTCATGAGAACCGTTGCAATAACGACGATTGTGATGAGCGAAATGATTAAAGCCTTTAAGCGCAAAGGCAGTTTTTTGGGGTTGTGTTTCACGCAAGACACTCCATAAATCTATGTATTCGTACAGCCATTCCAGCGTACTAAAAAAGTATAGCACAGAATGGCTAATCGAAAAGGATCAAACGCCAATTCCATTCAATTTTGATTGTGATGTAAGTGGTGAGGAGAGAAACACATTTAAACCCGCAGCACACTTTTGAAGCCGCGGGTTTAAAAGGATCGTTTTCTTTTGATTAGGCGATAGGGATACCGCCGGTGACGCCATAAACTTGTCCGGTTACATAACTGGATTCTGTTGAAGCAAGCAATACATATACAGCGGCTAATTCTGCAGGTTGACCGGCCCTTTTATAAGGTGCACTTTGTCCGAACTTTGCAATGTTTTTTTGTAATTGTCCGCCACATATTTGAAGCGGCGTCCAAATGGGACCGGGAGCAACTGAATTGACGCGGATTCCTTGATGAATTAACTGTTTGGCAAGTCCTTTTGTAAACGCAACGATGGCACTTTTTGTTGGCGAATAGGCAAGAAGATCCGGGTTTGGATCGTAGGCCTCAACAGAACTTGTGGTAATAATGGAAGCTCCTTTTGGCAAGTGCTTTAATGCCGCTTTTACAATCCAATACATGGAGAAAACATTGGTTGCAAAATGTTTGATCAGAACATCGGACGGGATATCACTAATGCTTTCGTATGCTTGCTGCATTCCAGCAGATAGAACAAGTGTATCCAAGCCGCCCAGTGCTTTAACGGTTTGGTCAATCATTTGCTGACAAAAACCTTCGTCTGCAAGATCTCCGGGAATCAGGACGGCTTTTTGACCGGCATTTTCGATGAGCATCTTTACTTCATCAGCGTCTGGTTGTTCATAAGGTAAATAATTAATGGCAACATCAGCACCTTCGCGCGCGTAAGCAATTGCAGCCGCTCGTGCAATTCCTGAATCTCCGCCGGTAATCAGCGCCTTTCTCCCTACTAGCTTTCCGCTGCCCTTGTAAGTCTTTTCACCGCAATTAGGGATTGGGGTCATGCGCGATTGCAGACCGGGAGCCGGCTGTTCTTGTTTCGGATAGGTGCCTGATGTGTATTCCTTTGTAGGATCATGAACGATAGTATTAACCATTTTTTCTCCTCCTTTTTAATGCTGCGTGAATGGTTAGAACGTTTTCGTTTATCCGTTATAGGATGAACCGTGCGGATCGTTTTTATGTAACATGACTTTGCCGGCAGTTACCCAGCATAATAAAGATGCACTGCAATAAAATGAAAACAAGCTTAACGCGTGGACTGCTACATCCTTAAGTTCAAAATGGGGGATTCGAATGAACAGAAAATGGAGTGTGCCTTTTCGATCTTGGATCATTAATAGTCTGATTTGTGTGCTTGCTGCCCTTGTCATCACCTTCATGGGTAAGCTGATTCATTTTAAAATCAATGCGATCGGTTTCTTGATGATATTAAGCGCAACAGCTCTCGGTTTGTTTCTTGTTTATCAAAACAAGATTCAATTTAAGTATTTTTTTCATGGAAAGCAGCGTAGAGCGTTGTCTGCAAAACAAACGTTTTGTATCATTGCAGTGATTGTTCTTCTCATTATCTTGGCACCGCTTATTTAGGATATAATTTTAACAGGTTCGACAAAGGAGCACTGATCACATGTCTCGGTCTCGGTGTATAATCAATCATTGGATTCATTGAATCATAATGGTTCAATAAAATAATTATGTAAACATAAACAGTTGCTCGTTTTGAAAGGGGATGTATGCTTGAGTCAGTTACGTTCAAACTTTAACTTTATAAGAGAAATGGTTACTGAGCTTACAGTTCGTCCTCCCTTTCAACGGTTTGCTTTATGTTTATTAGAAAAAGGGGAAACGATTTGATTTATGTCATCATTTATTGAAAAATTACCGGGTATTGGACTGGCGACCGTACTTGCCCTTCCCGCATGGCTGATCGGATCCTATTTTCCGATTGTCGGCAGTCCGGTTATCGGCATTTTGCTCGGTTTGATGCTCTCCTTTTGGAGGAAGCCGGCAGCTTTGCATCCTGGAGTTGTCTTCACGAGCAAGAAGGTCCTTCAGTATGCCATTATTTTAATGGGGTTCGGGTTAAACTTGTTCAATATCCTCCATGTTGGCGGACAAACACTGCTGCTGATGATTTTCACCTTGACTGCAGCCTTCCTCAGTGCATATTTAGCAGGGAGGCTGCTGCGGACTGAAGGGCGAACAACGACATTAATTGCTGTAGGAACGGCAATTTGTGGCGGATCGGCAATTGCGGCTGCCGCTCCGGTTATTCGCGCGAAAGATGAGGAAGTCGCGCATTCCATTTCAACGATTTTTCTTTTTAATGTCATTGCTGCTTTTTTATTTCCATTTCTTGGTCACCTCTTTGGCATGAGTAATGACCAATTTGGTTTATGGGCAGGAACGGCGATTAATGATACATCGTCTGTTGTTGCAGCAGGATATACATACAGTCATGATGCGGGCAATCTTGCAGTCATTGTCAAGCTGACGCGGACCTTGATGATTATACCGGTAACGCTGGCACTCGCATTTATTTTCGCGCGAAAGAGCAGCGACCAAGCCGGCTCCTATCGTTTTTCAAAAATTTTTCCTTGGTTTGTGCTTGGATTCACAGCTGCATCTGTCGTAACCACTGCTTTTTCATTGCCACAAGGTTTAACGACCGGTCTGACAGCAATCGGGAAATACATGATTGTCATGGCCATGGTCTGTATTGGCTTGAACACGAACCTTGTCAGGCTGATTAAAAACGGCATCCGACCCATCTTACTTGGATTGATTTGCTGGTTTGTGCTGGCAATTGTCTCACTATTTGTCCAACATTGGCTGTTTTAATCAAAAATCGTCGATAAGTTTTTGACGAATGATCGCAAAGCGAATAGGAAAAGAGCTCCTCAATGTTTAACTCTATAAGTAGCATATACTTATAGACTCATTAAGGAGGGACTTTAATGCGTGCGGGCGAGGAATCGATTGGTTTTTTCACAAAACTTGCTGCTGAAAAATTAGGAATTACCAAAAATAAACTCAGACATTTGACGATGGCTTTAGAAAAACATGGTTACCAATTTACACGTAATAAAAGCAATCAACGGATCTATTTCCAAGAAAACCTGGAGATGATTGAAAAGTTACTCCAAAAAGTGAAAAATGATGTGACCATTGATGAAGCTGCGCAATCGCTATGCGAGGGGAAAGAAAATAGTTATCCTCCTGCCGTTGAAGAGACCGTACTGCCTCAGGCGCGTAGAAACGTTTTTTTGCCCGATTCGCAAATTCACTCAATGATTGAACAAGTCGCGGCCTCTGCGGCTGAGCAGGCAGCAAATCAAGTGATGAAAAACTTTAGTACTGAACTTGAACGCAGAATTGAGCTTAGAGACAAGCAGCTGATGCTGCGCTTAAGAGAGATGACTGAAGAGAAGAAAAGGCATAAGAAAGGGTTGTTTGCCAAAATCTTAGGTCAATAAAAAAAGACAGGCTGGCAATGGCCAACCTGTCTTTTTTTATTCGTGATATTCAATTGCTGCATAGTCTTTATTTCGTTTGAAGAGCGCTTGTGCATAAGAACAAACGGGTTTAATTCTTTTTTGGTTGTTCATAGCGAGTGCAACAACTGCTTGAATTAATTGCTGCGCAATGCCCTTTCCGCGGTAATTCGAATCGACGAAGGTATGATTAATGCTCAGTACGGTAGGGGGATCTTCAGTAAAGGTGACTTCACCGATCTCTTTGTCACCATCAAGCATATAAAAACGGTTCGTTCCTTTTTTTAATTCCATTGTCAGCCCTCGATTCTCTTTTCTTTTATTGAACCATAAATGTATCCGCTTCATCAACTGAACTGCACCTTATTTGTTCGGAATCCTTTCGATGTGGCAAAAGCTCAAAAATTACGCAGATATATTGGATCCTTTGTCCCTAACCTTAAAACCATTGGCACATAAGCTATTTATGTAAGATCAATTAAGAATCAGGAAGGAGTAATTCTATGAGCTGGAATAACTTCGATTATGGAAACCAAGGGTGCGGATGCGGAAGAGACGATAATAACTACGGTGGTGACTATGACCGCCGAGATCGGGACCGCGATTGCGGCAAAAAGTTACTGGAAGGTATTTCAAAGAACGACTTTATTAAAGTCTTTTTGAAGAATTCAAAACCAGTTAAGGGATTTTTCGCCGGGGTTTCTAAAAATGTGTTGACTTTGTTTGACTGCGAGTGTCACTTTGTTTCCACAATCGATATCTGTCTCGATGATATCGTTGCGGTTAAATCATTCGAAAAGCGTGTTCATGACTCAGGGTGTTCACATGCACCGGCACATGATGACTGAATCCGTCAATTATGAACTGAACCGATAGGGTTCCGTTGATTGAACTTAAGGGGAATGCCTTAAGTTCTTTTTTTGAACTTAAGATCACGGGTATTGCCCATTCTTGCAAGTTTCGGTTTGAAACGGTAAGATGAGATTAAATTTGCAGACAGGCTTTTCATAAATTAAGCAAATCGATCAATGGAGTGAACCTCATGTCAAAAAAGAGAACGTTTGCCTTTGCAGCAGCCTTAACGGGTGCAGCCGCAGCCGCAGTAACTGCGGGAGTGTATCTTCGTCAAGAAGCCGCAAAACGAAAACCGTTTGAAATTGAAGAAATGACGATCAGCAGAATGCAAAAAGCGTTAAAGATTGGACAAGTGACTTCAAAAGAGCTGGTGCAGATCTACTTGGACCGTATTGAACGTTTTGATAAAGACGGGCCAACATTGAATGCTTTTTTAGAAGTGAATCCGGATGTACTGCATGATGCGGAAGCATGCGATGTGAAACGGTCAGTTACGAAAAATATTGGCCCTCTGTTCGGGATTCCTGTGATCGTTAAAGATAATATTAATACTGCCGGCGCGATGCACACGACCGCGGGCGCAATCGCTTTAGAGAACAATCATGCTGCAAAAGACGCTTTTGTGGTCACTCAGCTGAAAAAAGCGGGGGCAATCATTCTCGGAAAAGCAAATCTTACAGAACTTGCTAATTTTGTTTCAGAGGGAATGCCTAATGGTTACAGTTCGCTTGGTGGACAAGTCCGCAATCCATACGGCGCGTCCTTTGATGTTGGCGGCTCAAGCAGCGGAACTGCCGCCGCGGTTGCTGCCAATTTAGCCGCGATTGGCGTTGGAACAGAAACTTCCGGTTCGATCATATGCCCGGCCGCCTATCATTCACTAGTCGGCATAAAGCCAACGATTGGTGTGGTAAGTCGGAGCGGAATTGTGCCGATATCACACAGTCAGGATACTGCAGGACCGATTGCGCGAACCGTGCAAGATGCCGTGCTTTTGTTCAACGCGATGACGGGAATGGATGAAGATGACGAAGAGACGATTTGGAGCCAGGGCGATGTTGCCAAAGATTATACCGTCTTTTTAAAGCGCGGCGCGTTAAAGAATGCCCGTCTGGGGATTGATCGACGCTTCTTGGAATCAGTTAGTAATGAAAAAGCAACATTGATCGACCGTGCACTTGACCACATGCGTGATAAAGGCGCAGTTATTGTTGATCCGGCGGTTATCCCGTCAGCCGATTCATTAGAAAACCGCGAATCCTCAGTCATGCTCCAGGAATTTAAATATGATATGAATCGCTACTTACACCAACTGTCTGATGACGTTCCGGTACATACGCTCTCTGAACTGATTGCGTTCAATAAGGCGCACGCGGATCGGGCATTAGCCTATGGGCAAAGCCTATTAGAAAAGGCAGATCAGCGAAGCGGCGACCTGAGCGAGCGTCAGTATCTTGTTGATCGTGCGGAAGACTTGCGGCTATCAAGAAAAGAAGGTATTGATGCAGTGATAAAAACGCGCAAACTGGATGCGCTGATCTTCGCTGATTATCAGGGATCGGATATTGCGGCAAAAGCCGGTTACCCCTCGATTACCGTTCCCGCCGGTTACACCTCTGCCGGAGAACCGGTTGGAATCACCTTTGTCGGCATGGCGTACAGTGAACCGCGCTTAATCGAATTGGCCTATTCTTTTGAACAGACAGCAGAAATACGTGTAAAACCGCTTCTTTAACGAAAAATAGTTTTGATGCGCCTATGTGCACATGGGCTTCATGCGTTTAGGATTTGCCAAAAATTGTATACTTCTTATTTTGAGAGAACAAAAACAGATCGAGCGATCATGCTCGATCTGTTTTTCGTTAAACTGCGTATATATCTGAACCCTTTGATCATGCTTTTCATTCATTGTTTTTTTTAGGCTGCCGCTGATTTAATCCGTTATCGGCATCATTGATCGAAAATCCTTCTCCGAAGACTTCGTGAACGTCATTGACCGTAACAAAGGCATTGGGATCAATTTCATGGATCAAGCTTTTTAGACGGAACACTTCATTGGGGCTGACAACGCAATAAAGTATATTCATCTTCCTCCCCGTGTAGCCGCCCTTTCCGTCAATGAGCGTAACACTTCGATCGAACAATTGAATAATTTGATCTGCAATCTGATCGCTCTGTTTTGAGAAAATCATAACTGCTTTTGCGGCATAAGCGCCTTTTTGAATCACATCAATCATACGCGCACCGACAAACACAGCGACCAATGTGTACATCATTTGCCGATAGTCCAAGTAGCATAGTGAAAGAACAATGATGATCGCGTCAAGAACGAGCATCGTTTTGCTCATCGCCCACCCATATTTTTTATGGGTAATGCGCGCAATGATATCCGTTCCGCCGGTGGTTCCTCCATAGCGAAAAATGATGCCCAGTCCACTGCCGATGAAAGCACCGGCAAAGAGTGCAGCAAGGAGCAGATCATGCTTTAATGAAAAATCAAAGGTAATCCAATGCTGAAAGATAAAAAGGAACACTGAGAGGGAGAACGTTCCAATCAATGTATAAATAAATTCATTTCTCCGAAAGAATCGCCAGCCTGCGAAAAATAAAGGAATATTAATCACAATATTGCTTATTGCGGGATCAAACGATACTAAATTATATAAAATCAGGTTAATGCCGGTAACCCCGCCCTCGGCCAATGTATTTTTCATATTGAAATTCACTAACCCAAATGAAAACACGGCTGCCCCAAGCAGAATAAAGAGAATATTTTTTGCTTGTAAATTGAGTTTCATGTACCTACAGCCCTTTCGTATCAAAGTCGCAACCTTAATCATACGGTTTACAAAATAATACTTCAATACCCATGAAGCGGCAATGATAAAACAATTTCTTTGAATGATTTTCATCGGATGGAAAACAGTGGTATAATCCAACTGCAATCAGTGTTTTTTTGGCATACCGCTCTTTTTTTCGCTAAAATGGAAAAGCAGGGGTGAGGGGATTGTTATGGAACAGAAACCATTAAAAAAGTTTCAAGATGATGTCGACGCATACATCGGCCAATTTAAAGAAGGTTATTTTTCGCCGCTAGCGCTTACTGCTCGATTGACGGAAGAGCTCGGTGAACTGGCGCGAGAAATAAATCATTATTATGGCGAGAAGAAAAAGAAACCGACCGAAGCTGAAAAAACCGTTGAAGAAGAGCTTGGCGACTTGCTCTTTGTCGTCATCTGCATGGCGAACAGTCTGCATATTGATTTAGGACAAGCTTTGACAACGGTGTTGGATAAATTCCAAACGCGTGACAAGGATCGGTGGACAAGAAAATAAGGAAAGGAACTCAAATAACATGACTGAGAAAAAAGAACTTCGCATTATTGTAGCCGGACCGAGAGGACGAATGGGTTCGGAAACCATTCGTATGATCGAGAAGGCGCCCGATCTGACACTGGTGGCTGCGGTTGACCATGGTCATGATGGCGCACGTGTTTCAGAGCTGGTTCCAGGAGCAGAGGAAGCAAGTGCAAAGATTTATACGGACATTGACGCTTGTTTTTCGAATGAGCAAGCGGATGTCCTGATTGACTTCACCAATCCTGAGTCAGGAAAACGCAATCTTCAAAAGGCAATTGATTATGGCGTACGTCCGGTTATCGGTACATCCGGATTCAGCAATGATGAAGTTGCGGCATACCGTGCACAAATGGATCAAAAAAAACTTGGCGGCATCATTGCCCCAAATTTTGCAATCGGTGCCGTGCTTGTGATGAAGTTCAGTCAAATGGCTGCAAAGTATTTCCCCGATGCAGAAATTATTGAATTGCATCATGATAAGAAGAAGGATGCGCCATCTGGAACAGCTGTTAAAACAGCTGAACTGATGACAAAAACACGCCAAGCAAAAAAACAAGGTGCAGCCGATGAAAAAGAGACACTTCCAGGCGCACGCGGCGCTGATTATGAAGGAATGCGGATTCACAGTGTTCGTCTTCCTGGGTTAATCGCCCATCAAGAAGTCCTTTTCGGCGGTAAAGGAGAGCTGCTCACGCTTCGTCATGATTCCATGGATCGTGCTTCATTCATGAACGGTGTGCATTATGCGGCAGAGACAGTAATGGATTTAGAAACATTAGTATATGGACTTGAAAATATTCTTGATTAAATGACATGGACGAGCATCCAAAGGGTCGAGGTGTTCTAAACGCATGAAGATTGCATTGATTGCCCATGATAAGAAGAAACCGGAAATGGTCAATTTTACCATCGCCTATAAATCACTATTAAAAAAGCATGAATTGTATGCGACTGGAACAACAGGATTGAAGGTGATGGAGGCGACAGGCTTAACGGTTCATCGCTTTCAATCGGGACCGCTAGGCGGTGATCAGCAGATTGGTGCAATGATTGCCGCCAATCAAATGGATTTGGTTGTCTTTCTTCGCGATCCGCTGACTGCTCAGCCGCATGAGCCTGATGTTAATGCTCTGCTGCGATTAAGCGACGTATACCGTATTCCGCTTGCGACAAATCTCGCTTCAGCAGAGATTTTGATGTATGCATTGATGCATGGCGAGCTGCATTGGCGAGAGCTTCTGCATCAGAACAAAGAAAATAAATAAGCACAGTTTTTGTATTGAAATAAATGAGGTGTCCTTTTGCGTTTTCCTTTTAAGCAAGCTGCACAATTACTTGATCAATTAATCACACATGGATTTGATGCGTATATTGTTGGCGGAGCAGTACGCGATTATTTGCTTGGGCGACCAATCCATGATATTGATATTGCAACGTCGGCGCGGCCAGCTGACGTTGTCTCTCTATTTAAACGGACCATACCGGTTGGCATCGATCACGGTACGGTTGCCGTTCTTTCAGGCGGAAAAACTTATGAAGTCACCACGTTTCGTTCCGAAGCAGCTTATGAGGATTATCGCCATCCCAGTCAGGTTGCTTTTGTGTCCTCGGTGGATCAGGATTTGATGCGGCGTGATTTCACCATCAATGCTTTAGCAATGGATCGAACGGGAAAAATCATTGACTTATTCAATGGACAACGTGATCTGCGCATGAAACGCATTCGCACAGTGGGGTGTGCTGAGGAGCGGATCACTGAGGATCCGCTGCGCATCATGCGTGGGATGCGCTTTGCATCAGAGCTTGAATTTACACTTGGCAGCAGTGAGTGTCACGCTTTTCGCAAGCAGGCAGCGCTATTAAAAAATATTTCCATTGAACGGGTGAATCAGGAAATGACGCGTCTGCTTGCGGGAAAAGCGGTGACTCAAGCGCTCCGGCTGCTTTTTGAAACGCAGTGCATCCATGTACTGCCGCTGCTTGAGCAGGCAGATGCTAAGGAGGTCCTTGACGTTCATTTTACTGTGCTTCGTTCTGATGCTGAGCGATGGACTGCATTTCTTTCCGCACTTGGCATCAAGGACAGCCATGCCTTTGCAAAAGCATGGAAGTGGTCCAACCGCCTGCGACAGCAAACCGCCCGTCTTTTAGATTTGTTGCAACTGCGCAAGGCGCAAGCGTGGACGAGAGAAGCGGTTTATTCAGCGGGGCAGGACAATGCCAATGCTGCTGATCGTGTATGCGCTGCACTGGGAATGATTTCGCAAAGCAGCTTGGCTGATCGGGAATGTGACGTCAGGAGGATATGGGAAGCATGTCCGATTCATTCGCGAGCGGAACTTGCCGCAACTGGAAATGAATTCAAACAGTGGGCCAACAAACGACCGGGACCATGGCTTGCTCAAGTGATCAGTGAACTCGAGCGTGAAGTAGTCAATGAGCGGGTAAAAAATGAGACGGAGGAGATTCGATTATGGTTCAAAGAGTGGAGCACTCAACAAAAGGAGCAATTCTAAAACTGCTCTATACACACAATGATCAATTTCTTTCCGGACAATGGATCTCTGAACACATCGGCTGCTCACGAACGGCAGTATGGAAGCACATTCAATCACTAATCGCTGAAGGGTATCGGATCTCATCGGTACAAAAAAAAGGCTATAAGCTTATTGATGCCCCAATGGGATTAAGTGAAGCAGCGGTAAGCGCCCATCTAACAACAAAGGTAATTGGGCGACACATCTGTTTTTATGACTCAATAGGATCAACACAGAAAAAAGCGCTGCGCCTTGCTGATGAAGGTGCTGAGCACGGAACCGTTGTACTAACCAATGAACAGACAAGCGGGCGTGGAAGACTGGGGCATACGTGGCAATCGCAGCGTGGGACGAACATTGCGTTGAGCTTAATTTTGCGACCGGAGCTTCCGATCGACCAAACGCCGCAGCTTACATTACTAACCGCTGTGGCAGCGGCTGAAACCATTGAAAAACAGGCAGGCTTGTCATGCGGCATCAAATGGCCAAACGATCTATTGTTTGAAGGAAAAAAACTTGTCGGAATTTTAACTGAACTAATGGCAGAGGCTACTTATGTAAAAGCTGTGGTAATCGGCATCGGATTTAATGTCAATACAACTGCTTTTCCCGATCCAATAAAAAGCGAGGCAGCCTCCTTTGCATCGCTGACAGGAAAACAGTTTGCCTTAGCGCCGATTGTGCAGCAATTTTTCGCTTCGTTTGAGACGCTGTATCAGTTGTATTTGAGCGAAGGATTTAAAAAAATACGACCGCTTTGGGAAAAGCGTGCGCTGAATTTAGGAAAACAGATAAAAGTACGTCAACCTGGGGGACGCGTTCTCATTGGTACGGCATTGGGGATTAATGATGACGGAGTGCTGCGATTGAAAAAGACGGATGGAACCATTGCAAATGTATATTCTGCAGATGTTGAGTGGGATTAAAGCGTTTCAATTATCGCACAGAACGAGCAGCATTTTGTTATAATTATTTAAAAGGGTGGAATCACGCAGTTCGTGTATGAGGGCAACGGATGGTTCAAACAAAATGATCTTGCAATCTGCCGGCAGAATCGATACGATTATTTTGCTGAGCAAATGAAGATAAACCCGAAAGACCGGGTTTACCCGCAATGCATCAGTCGGTTTTCAGGAGCTTTTTTCCCATAACTGGGTAGGCGTAGTTTAAACGGAAAGGGTAAGGGTAATACCCGCCAGTATTTGGCAATGGCGGCACCGCGTGACGCGTGGTTCGCCAGATACATAAAGTGATTCGGGTGATTTTTTGAGAACAACACGAACATGGATTTATGGCACTGCTTTTACTGTGTTATTGATCTTGATTTTTGGTGCTTGGCATTTGTATTCAAGCAACATGAGTGATCAAACGCGTGACGCGGCAGCAGCGGTTGACAAAGCAAAGCAGCATTATTCCTTTGATCGCGTGCTTTCTGTTTCAGCGTATCATGGAACAGATGCCTATCAAGTGGTGAAGGCAAAAAGAAATGGGAAAACGGTCTATTTTTGGGTGCCCGACGATTCGAAAAAAGCTGCTTATATTGAACGCAGAGCAAGTGACGGGCTAACAAAGAATCAAGTCTTGGCCCTTTTTGAACGTCAAATGTTTGATGTTAAACGACTCATTTCCGTTCGACTCGGGGCAATCAATGGCAATCCGGTATGGGAAGTTACCTTTTTAAGCACGAATCAACATTATAATTATGTTTCATTTTATTTTGATTCTGGGAAAGAAGCACAACGAATTCTAAATTTGTGACCGTGCTGATTTTGATAAATGTTCAGGGAGGAAGAGAGAATGCAATTTGCAAGAAGAGCGGAGATGATCACTCCGTCAAGCACGCTTGCCATTACAGCGAAGGCAAATGAATTGAAAGCAAGTGGGTTTGATGTCATCGGGCTAGGGGCAGGACAGCCAGATTTTAATACACCTGAATTTATTATTGATGCCGCAAATGAGGCTGCACAAGCAGGACATACGAAATATACGCCTTCGGCAGGTCTTCCAGAACTGAAGGATGCCATTATTAAGAAATTAAAGCGTGATCAAGGATTTGACTATGAACGAAATCAAATTATTGTTGGAAATGGTGCGAAGCACGTTCTCTATTTGCTCTTCCAAGCCTTGCTGAATCCATCCGACGAAGTCATTATTCCCGCCCCATACTGGGTAAGCTACACGGAACAGGTTAAATTAGCTGGAGGCGTTCCGGTTGCAATTGAAACCTCCGAGCGCAGTCATTTCAAAATCACGGTTGCTGATTTGGAAAAAGCAGTCACTGCAAAAACGAAAGCAGTGCTGATTAATTCGCCAAGTAATCCGACAGGGATGATCTATTCTAAGGAAGAACTTGAACCGATTGCTGAATTTTGTGTGAAAAATGATCTTGTGATTATTTCAGATGAAATCTATGAAAAACTCGTTTATAATGGAAACCATTTCTTCTCAATTGCACAATTGTCTAAATCGGTGAAAGCACAGACGGTTGTTGTGAACGGAGTCTCTAAGTCGCATTCAATGACTGGTTGGCGCATCGGCTATGCGGCAGCGGATGCGGCCTTAATTCAAGCGATGACCAATATAGCAAGTCACAGTACATCAAACCCGGCGTCAGTGTCACAATATGCGGCAATTGCGGCGTATAATGGTCCTCAAGAAAGTATCGAAGACATGCGCCAAGCGTTTGAACAACGATTAAATACAATATACCCGAGATTGATAAATTTACCTGGTGTAACTTGCGTCAAGCCCCAAGGTGCCTTTTATCTCTTCCCAAATGTACGACCATTGAGTGATGCATGTGGTTTTACATGTGTTACAGATTGGGTCAAAGCATTACTAGACGAAGAAAAGGTTGCCGTGGTTCCCGGTGCAGGGTTCGGTATGCCTGATTATATCCGCTTATCCTATGCGACATCCTTAGATAATTTGGAAAAAGCGCTCGATCGCATCGAACATTTTATTAAAGAACATACAAAGTAATCAGTTATATGAATTCGGGGGTTGTGGAAAAATGAATGTAAGAATTTCTGAAGTGAAAAATCATTTAGGCGATGAAGTGACCATTGGTGCATGGCTGGCCAACAAACGATCAAGCGGTAAAATTGCCTTCTTGGAACTTCGGGACGGTACTGGATTTATTCAAGGCGTCGTTCTAAAAAATGAAATTAGTGAAGAAAATTGGGAAACGGCGAAAGAATTGACGCAAGAAAGCTCGCTCTATGTTACGGGGAGTGTTCGCGAAGATAAACGCGCGCCAAGTGGATTTGAGTTAACGGTCACTGACCTGGAAATTATTCAAATGGCGCATGATTACCCGATCACCCCTAAGGAGCACGGTGTTGAGTTCTTGATGGATCACCGGCATCTGTGGCTGCGTTCCAGTAGGCAGCATGCCATTTTACGCATTCGCAATGAAGTGATCAAAGCAACTTATGATTTCTTTAATGATCATGGCTTTATTAAAGTTGATCCGCCGATTCTGACCGGAAGTTCAGCAGAAGGAACCACCGATCTCTTCCATACAAAATATTTCGATCGTGATGCGTATCTCTCGCAAAGCGGGCAGCTGTATATGGAAGCTGCTGCAATGGCTTTTGGAAAGGTATTCTCGTTTGGACCGGCATTTCGTGCTGAAAAGTCGAAAACACGGCGGCATTTGATTGAATTCTGGATGATTGAACCGGAAATGGCCTTCTGCGATCATGAGGAAAATCTAAAGGTCCAAGAAAACTATGTGTCTTATCTTGTTCAACGTGTTCTGAACCATTGTCAACCGGAGCTTAAAGCGATTGGGCGTGACACGACAAGACTGGAGAAGATTAAAGCGCCGTTCCCGCGAATCAGCTATGATGAAGCGATTGACTTCTTAAAGAAAGAAGGATTTGACGATATCGAATGGGGCGACGATTTTGGTTCACCTCATGAAACAGCAATTGCTGAACATTTCGATGTCCCGGTTTTCGTTACGAAATACCCGACAAAAGTTAAGGCATTCTATATGAAACCGGATCCTGAACGTGACGATGTCGTTCTTTGCGCCGATCTTTTGGCACCGGAAGGCTATGGTGAAATTATTGGCGGAAGCCAGCGAATCGATGATCTGGACCTGATGAAGAAGCGCTATGAAGCGTTCCATCTTACGGATCCTGCGTACCAGTGGTATCTGGAACTTCGCCAATACGGCACGGTTCCGCATTCAGGATTCGGGTTGGGTCTAGAACGAGCAATCGCATGGATTTGCGGATTGGATCACATCCGTGAGACCATCCCGTTCCCGAGATTGTTGAACCGTATCTATCCTTAATCGAAGTTATTATGATGATCAGAGACTCGGGTGTTCCCGAGTCTCTTACTCTTTTTGCGGTGCAACTAGAGAGAATCTCCATCAGTACATGACCGCAGTCTGTGATGATCCATGCTATAATGGATAATGAGGTGTCATCGAATTATGGATATGAATTTCATGCTTGAACTCGTCGAGAAGGGCAGTGTCACTGTCCCGTCACTACTTATTGAAAACTATCATGGTATTGGTTTGAATGAGCAGGAATGTATGGTGCTGATTCAAATCCACTCATTTCTAAGTAAAGGTGACGATTTTCCAACGTTTGACGATTTGGCGAGCAGAATGAGTTTTGACGAAACTGCGTGCGCGGATTGTCTGCGTAGCTTAATCCAACGCGGCTATTTGGCAATCATACAAAAAAATGATCGTAAAATTTATTCTGAAGCATACTCTTTGGAACCACTTTGGAACAAGCTGATTCGCGCCGCTTACTCAAAAAGGGTGAGCAAGGTGTCAACAGAAAACGATGATAAGCTGTATACGTTGTTTGAAAATGAATTTGGAAGACCACTTTCGCCAATTGAGTGCGAGACGCTTGCGATGTGGCTGGATCAAGATCACCATTCGCCAACGTTGATCAAAGGCGCCTTGCGTGAAGCAGTTCTATCCGGAAAAATCAATTTCCGTTATATAGATCGAATTTTATTTGACTGGAAGAAAAACGGGATCAAAACATTGGATCAAGCCAAGAAACATGGTGAAAAAATCAGAGCCCACCAGCATCACAATACAGGGACCAATCAAGAAAAAAGCGATGTTCCGAAAATGCCGACGTATAATTGGCTAGGCAAACTCGATTAGGAAGGTGCAAACTCCTGAACCAAAAACAATGTGACTACATCTTAACGACGATCGCAGACATGTTTCCTAATGCTCATTGTGAATTAAACCATTCCAATCCTTTTGAACTGGCGATTGCGGTGATGCTTTCCGCACAATGTACCGATTCCTTAGTCAATCGCGTCACCCCGGGTCTTTTTCAAAAATATCACGAACCTGAGGACTATCTGGCTGTACCCATTGGAGAACTCCAAAATGATCTGCGCTCTATTGGTCTTTACCGTAATAAGGCAAAACATATACGGCAAATGTGTCAGATGCTGATTGAGAAGTATAATGGTGAGCTACCAACAACTCGTGACGAACTCATCAAACTTCCCGGCGTTGGACGAAAAACAGCAAATGTGATTGTCTCGGTAGCATTTGGTGAACCCGCACTGGCGGTTGACACACATGTTGAACGGGTAACCAAAAGACTGGGGATCTGCCGATGGAAGGACAGTGTCCTTGAAGTCGAGAAGACATTGATGCGGCGTGTTCCCAGGGAGAAATGGTCGGAAACGCATCATCGTTTGATTTTTTTCGGACGCTATCATTGTAGAGCACAGAATCCGAAGTGTCCGGAATGTCCGCTTCTTGACGTGTGCCGTGAAGGACAGAAACGAATGAGAAGAGGTGAAAGCAAGTTTGACAAAGCCATTTCCAAAGCTTGAACTGCCTCAATCGTTCCAAATTTTCCCATTTTACGAAAAGCAGCAGGTTATTGACGGTATGCTGTCGGAAAAAGCGGTTTATCAGATTCCCTTTCTCTATGATTTACTTTATATAAATAGGCCCAATCAGCTGGAAAAATGGCCCTGGCAGGAAGCGTGCAATTTTTTTCATGCCTATTGGAAGGAGCGCAGCGAAACACTTCGCGTGCTTTTTCGTCAGCGTGATCAAGCTTTGGTTCGAAAGCCAATGGTTCGTTGTATTGCTGCATTCATTGATCAGCTTTGCTGGTCTGCGGGCGCTCCGGTTTCCTCATTAGTTCATGACGATTTGATCCAACAGATCAAGGATGCCCCATGCGCACCATTGAACATTGAGGAACGACTTGGTTACTTGCTTCGTCAACCGGCGCGTTATCTGGCGTTTATTCAGTTGGATGAATTGGAGCAGGAATTTACCAAAAAAAGAGCAGCGAACATGCGCCGTCTTAAGAAAGATTAATGAAAGCAGAAAAAGCCCCCATCATTGTGATGGGGGCTTTTTCTAGCGATTAAGGCTGTGCACTGCCTGCAGGCGATCTGGTCGATCCACTGCTGCTGGTAGCCGCAGGTGACGCCGGTGGAGCAGAGGACTTAGGAGCTGAAGCAGGCGGTGCCGATGATGATGAGCCTGGAGGAGAAGCAGGTGGTACTGATGAAGATGAGCCCGGAGGAGAGGCAGGTGAT
The DNA here is from genome assembly GCF_006539285.1 of Sporolactobacillus inulinus. Taxonomy (GTDB): domain Bacteria; phylum Bacillota; class Bacilli; order Bacillales; family Sporolactobacillaceae; genus Sporolactobacillus; species Sporolactobacillus inulinus. The sequence goes on along the minus strand of NZ_BJMS01000010.1, from coordinate 15,736 downwards.
GAACCTCCGCTGCTGCTCTCCGCAGGAACACTGCTTGACGACTCAGGAGGTACGGAGCTGCTGCTATCTTCACTACTACTGCTGCTTTCGCTGCTTGAAGAACTGCTTTGCTCACTGCTGCCTTCACTGCTTGATGCATCCGACTTACCCGAGCCGAAGTGATTCGTGACATTTGAATGCGCCACAGCCAATTCTCCGTTGCTCAATGGTTCAACGGAATTTGGTCTTGTGAAATCCGGAGCACCAACCATAAATTGAGCCATAATGTTTCTGAAAATGGTTTTTGCATATTGTTGTTCGGTCGGCCCGAGAAAAGTACCATAGTCTTTGTCATTTTTTTGCTCATTTTTAACTTCGTAACCCGTCCATACAGCGGTAGTCAATCGTGTATTGTAGCCGACGAACCAAGAGGCGAGGGCGCCATGACTTTGCTGTGCGTCTGATATCCCATATTGCTTCGCGTAATCATCAGGAATATTATGTGTGCCGGTTTTACCCGCCATGTTTGATCCGGCTATATTTGCACTGCGCCCGGTCCCTCGCGGATTCGTCATGACATCTTTAAGCATATCGGTCACCATGTATGCCGTATAGTCATGCATCGCAACACGACGTGTATGGTTCAGCTGAATCACTTCTCCGTCCGGTTTTACAATTTTTCGTACTGCGTAGGGCTGATTGTATATTCCCTTATTGCCAAAGGCAGCATACGCGCCGGACATCTCGAGCGGGTTGGAACTGAATCCGCCGCCGCCAATTGAATAGCTTTCGCCAAGCTTTTTAAGCGTTTCGCTTGGGATACCGAGCTTTTTGGCAAATGTACGAATACTACCTGTACCTTTCGCCTGATCAACCTTCTGGAAGGTTTGCAGAGCAGGAACATTTCGTGACAGGTAAAGCGCTCGGCGCATTGTCATTGGGCCAAGGAAACGATGGTCAAAGTCATTGATCTTTTTTCCCCAACTGTATTTAACATCCGGTGTATCGTCGACTTGAAAGTCGGTTGGCCATTGTAAATAGTCGATGGCTGGACCATAATCCATAATTGGTTTGGCAGTGGAACCGACATTGCCGCTTCCCGCTGTTTTATAAGAGCGGTTGTTGTTCATTAAATAGGTGTAGTTGCGCCCTCCGCCAAGGGCACGAATCGCTCCAGTTTGCGTATCAATCACCGAAACGCCGGCGTTGAAATTCTTTTGTACAACCGGGAAATTTTGTTTATTATTCAGCACGTCTTGCGCCTGATTCTGAATCTCCGGATCCAAAGTGGTGTAGATCTTCAATCCTCCCGAATTGAATTCCTGTTCCGTAATTACTTTTTTATCCTCAACCAGTTCTTTGCGAACGAAATCAAGAAAGGCGCTATATTTGCGATTGCTGACCTTAATTTTCCGATGTCCTTTTGTCATTTGCTTCATCGAAACGGTTTTTGCCTTCGCTGCTTCTTCCGAGGAGATGGCATGATTGTGCACCATCAAGTCGAGAACCAAATCACGGCGTGTTTTTGCCCGATCAGGATGCTTGATCGGGTCATAGTAGCCGGGGTTCCGGGTCATCGCCGCAAGCATTGCTGCTTGATCTAAAGTGACATTCTTAACATTTTTGCCAAAATAGCGTTCAGAAGCAGCGGCTACACCATAAGTGGGTCCCCCGCCGAGATAGATTTGATTTAAGTAAAACTCAAGAATCTGCTTTTTGGTGTAACTTTTCTCCAATTGAATCGCTAGATACATTTCTTGAATCTTACGTGTAAAGGTCTTATTCTGAGTGAGCATTGCATTACGAACGACCTGCTGTGTGATCGTACTTGCTCCTTCAGATTTATCCCCCTTCGTAAACTGGGCGACGCCTGCACCCATGATTCGAATCGGGTCGATACCGATATGCTTATAGAAACGAACATCCTCTGTGGCTATATAAGCATCTTGAATACTTTTAGGGATGTTATCGATATCTGTATACATGCGATGCTCGCCGGAGTCGACATCTGTTGCTTTCTTATCATTTTGATCATAGAGGACCGATGATATTTCATTATGCAACGCATTCGCCTTTAATTCCGGCGCCTTACCGATCACAGCGAAGACGAAAATCGTCCCAGCCAAGATCAAGAATAAGAAAACCAGCAATAAAAGAATGAAAGTCCGTTTTACCCAATGTTTTTTTCCACCGGATTTCTTTTTCTTTTTTGCAGGTTTATGTGGTTCGTTTTTCTGTTTTTCTGCTTCGGCTGCGCGCCGTCTTTCCATTCGGGTATGGTATTCAACCATGACTGATCCTACCTTTCCAAAAAAACCTGTCCCATGGTTTACGTGACATAGTATTCGAGAGTTCCCGCTGATTATGACTTAATTAAAAGTAGACTTCACACACATTTTGAAGATAATCGACACGTGGAAGATACTTTTGCGGAATCAATGAACCATGATCCTGAAAGATTCGTTTCGGGATTGACTTGCGGCCGCCGTTTAAAGATTCGTCCCAAGCTGCCGCTAAATAATCCGCATCAAGCAGGAAAATCTCCGAACTCTTTGTGAATTTGACAATGATAAAACCAATACCGCCGTGTCGTTTAATCCGTTTCATATGCTCGACTTGATGGCGATGAAAATTTTTTAAGGGAATATAGTTCTCGTGCGTCGTTTCCTTTGCCTCAAAGTCTATGTATCTCCCTTGATAGATGCCGTTGTAGTCGGTAGTAGAAGCTTTACGAAAATAAGCTTCCGTAATCTTGGCAGCGCTTCGCTTCGGATAGTCTACATGGACAATTTGTATTGGTGTCGGCTTTTTGTAAATCACTGCCTGATCCGTTTCGATGTAATAACGGTTTGTCACGTTCAAATCTTCTTCTAATGACATGCCGCGGTGCCCATAGACGACATCCGAAGCGGGGGCGGATTGGACCGCTTGACTTTTTCCCTTATAGGGCTGTCCATTGGGATAAAAGACGTTCATGATGCGGCTGCTCCTTTCCATTCATTAAAAGCAGTGTAGTCTGCTCTATTCTTAGAACAGTATACCAAAGTACGCTGCGAAGGGGTTAATTTTATTTAAAACGATCCAATCGATCGAGGTTGCTTGCGAGAAAGGGCTAGTTTTGAAAGTTTGCTGCTAGTTTTGTCGAGTGTGCAGGTGATCTCTCTCTTTTATTGAACCTCTAAATTAATCAAACTATGAGAGAAGGGACGTCCATGCACTCAGTAAAAAGCCTTGGTATGTCGGTTCGTGAACTGAATTTTCGGATGGATTATTTAACCTTGCAACTGGAACAATTGGATCAAAAAATTATGCGCAATAATAGTGAGTTAATTGAACAACAGTTGGATTTATGCAAAAGAAAGATGGACCATTCAAAAAGGAAAATGAATCAGGTGGATCGGATGCTTGAAAAAGCGGCTCGTGGTACAGAAATCTACTATTCAGACCGACTAGAGTCGATATTATTTAAACCGAACACAAACGACTCTAAGGATCAGAACCGTTCAGCCTGAATGATGCAACAGGCACGCTTGGGATGACGTTTCATCAATCACAATGAGCAGACTTGGTGAATTGACAATTTGGTCATGATACACTAAACCTAATCAACTTGTTTATGGAGTGAATCAGTGTGCCTATTGAATCAGAGTCCCGGCTGCATCAGCTGACGGTAAAGCTGAGGGAGTTCAACCAAACCGCCTATCAACAGTATGCGGAACAAACACAGGATGAAGCGTATCAGACCGACTTTTATGGCAAGGTCAAGCCATTTGCCGATGCAATGCAAAAGCTTGTTGATGAATGGCGTCCATTAGCGGAACATTGGGTCAGAAAGTGCAAACCAAGATATGTTTTTCCGATACAAATTAAGGATACTAGCGATAACTTAACAATTATCTGTGTTACGGCATTTCAGAAGGACACGCGCAGACGGCGATTTTATGAAACCATTAAATCGATTGACTATGTTTTGGAAAATATTCAAGAGCAGTTGGAGCAGGACCTAAAGTGAATCATGCTGCCATCCGGATAAATGAGATCAGAACAAAGATGAAATAGGGGATGCCCAGAAACAGAATTGCATAGTACATGATTTTTGTGACCCATTCAAAGCATTCTTCAGCAGAAAGGTGCTCAATTTTTTGTCTGAGCTGCTGCAACGAATCATTTAATGGATCATTTTTTTTGGATAATGGTGTGGTATGTGTTTTTTCCATGAATGCTTCCCCCTAATTACTGACTTTGATAGACTATATGGCTTGTCCGATGAAAATATGCATAAGGTGGAAGATTCAGTGAAGCATTGGTCTTACCTCAGCAATCGTTTTGCCATTGAATGTTTTAAACCCTTCATTCAGTGCAATTAATTTCCCAGCATAAACCGGATAGACGGCGGCAAATCCTCCATTTAGGATATAGTGCTGCGTCTGGCTGTAGGATTTCAAAAAAAGAAGGTAATCTCCGTCGGCGAGCGGTCCTGTATAGAGATTATTTAGAGGATCCGACGGCTGGGGAAGTGGATCGATCCCGGTCGTCAGCAGTTTAACCGGCTCCTGAACGCTGCCTTTGAGCACTTCATGAATCTGCAGCAGTTGTTCTGCATTGACAAAGTGCGCACCGGAAGGCAATCGTTTTCCGGTATTCCATCTTTTGATTGATTGATTCAGATGCGCGTATACGATAAGGTCCGATTGTTGGACCATTTGCTGACTGTTTTCGGGTTGAACGGTTTTGATAAGTTCATTCATTGATTCTGCGTGTATGTGGGTAGGATGGCAAATAAGACTGGATAGCAGGAGAACAGCGACCAGCAGTGTGCGGGAAGAACGACCTAGCAGCATTTGCGACAGCTCCGATCTTTTTTGTTTAGCTTAATTCACAGCGCTGCATTCTATACATGGGAAAGCATGATGGATTGGACAATTGATGATCATTCAAGGGGTTAATCTTGAACATTTCGTGAAGGTATAGTATGGTTAATCTGTTAGAAAAACTAAATGATTCGTTCGTCCACTAGGGGTGCTGTTTGCTGAGAGGGCATGGTCCCGACCCTTGGACCTGATCTGGTTAATACCAGCGTAGGAAAGTGGTAACTTAAACGTTATTCAAACCGCTTTCGTCGTACAATGAAAGCGGTTTTTTGAACTTTTCAAACAAGGTGACCGGATGAATGGGGGAACAATCAAAATTAAAGGGGGAACAGATATGGCTCATGAAAAAAGCCGTAATCTGAAGCTTAATTTAACCGATATTCTTGTAACGATCGTGATTGCACTTGTTTTTGGACTGGTCTTTCGTTTAATGGGACCTGTCTATGATTTGGTACAGCCGCTCGGAATACATCTGGATGCGCTTCTGTATGGAATTTGGTTTATAGCGGCACCATTTGCTGCACTTTTAATTCGTAAACCCGGTGTTGCATTTCTGGCAGAGACCGCTGCAGCGCTCGCTGAAATGCTGTTTGCGGGTAGCGGGGGCGTCATCAACCTCTATTATGGTTTGCTTCAAGGGGCATTTTCAGAAGCGATTTTTGCCGCATGGCGCTACAAGAAATTTTCGATCGGCGTTGCTTCATTGTCCGCATTCGCTGCATTAATTGCATCAATCATTCTTGATGCCGGCTACGCATACCTGCCTTTACTCGCCGGATGGAATCTGATCTTATACATCGTTTTTCGTTTAATTGGTTCCATTTTACTTTCAGGTTTATTTCCATATGCTTTGGTTAAAGGACTTGAGAAGACCGGTGTCACGCAATCGCTTCGTCCGGTAACCAAGGAAGATTACGATGTCCTTAAGTAGACGGGAAGAGTGGGGCGTTGATAATCTGCGTCTGGCATTCCCAAAGAAAAAATCGATGTTATTTAAAGATCTTTCCTTTCATTATAGGAAAGGTGAGCGAGTATTGCTCTTAGGACCGTCAGGGTGCGGAAAGTCCACACTGCTTCAAGTTCTTTCTGGTCTCATTCCAAACAGTATCCAATTACCGATGCGCGCAGAACACTGCGTGATACCGGAAAACTGGGGGTATATTTTTCAAGACCCTGACACTCAGTTCTGCATGCCGTATGTTGATGAGGAGATTGCATTTGTTCTGGAAAATCGACGTGTACCCCGAGAGCAGATGCCGTCTCTGATTCAGCACTATCTGAACTTAGTCGATCTGAATTTGACCGATAATCATCGGTTGATTCGTACGCTCTCAGGAGGGATGAAACAGCGGTTGGCCATTGCCAGTATTCTCGCACTTGAACCGGAAGTACTGTTCGTGGACGAACCGACTGCATTACTTGATCCATCCGGGACCCGCAAGCTGTGGGAGACCGTGCAACAGATTGGAAATGACCGTACGCTGATTATCGTTGAACATAAAATTGATCACGTGCTTGACTTTATTGATCGCGTCGTTCTCTTCAACGAACAAGGAGCCATTTTTGCCGATGGCCCAAAACAGGAGATTCTGTCCCGTTACGAAAAAAAGCTGGATGAATATGGGATCTGGCATCCGAGAAGCTGGATGAACCACCACATTCACCAGCAAAATGATTCAAAGAAATCCATTCAAGGCGAGCGTCAACTCAGACTTCATAACTTTGCCGTGCTCAGGCAAAGGGAAGTTAAATTCTTTGCTGCATCTTTAAACATTGACAAAGGGGAATGGATTGCAATCATTGGTGAAAACGGAGCAGGGAAAAGCACGATGATCGAAGGCATTATGGGACTTCTTAAATCAAAAGGTAAATGCGTCTGGTCCTTTGGAGATCCTGCCGAACATGTACAATTCGTCTTTCAAAATCCTGAATATCAGTTCGTTACCGATTCGGTCCAGGATGAACTTGCGTTTGGCCTTCGGGTTAGAAAGCTGGATGAGCCTGAATGTGCCGATCGTGTTGAAGACCATTTACGCCTTTATTCTCTTGAACAACAGCGCCATCAGCATCCGTTTCAACTGTCGATGGGGCAAAAGCGGCGGTTGAGTGTCGCATCCGCATTAATCACTTACCCGGATGTGCTGATCTTGGACGAACCGACATTCGGACAGGATGCCAAGAATACGTTTGCACTACTCGATTTATTTCAAAAGCTCCAACAGAGGGGAACGACGCTGATCATGGTGACTCATGAGATGGAGATCGTACGACACTTTGCCAGCCGTATCCTAAAGGTTGAGAATGGATCCATTGTGATGGATACACAAGATGAAGGTGTAGGAAAGGAGCAGGGGCATGGATACGGTTTGGGGAAACACGAACAAATTATTTTTTAAAGTGAATCCAAGTCTGAAATTTCTCCTTGTCTCTTCGCTGTTCATCTTGTATCTGTTCGTCACGAATCTAAATACAATGATTTGGACAGCACTCTTGTTTTTCATCCTGTATTTTTTTGTCGGCGGGTTATCAGGCAAGTGGTCGTTTTGGTTTGTGATTCTGACCTTAATCGTCTCGCTGTTTAGTGCGTCGGCGATGATTTTTTTCGGAAAAGGCAGTTCAGTCCTTTTTCAAAAAGGACTGATCCTCATTACACGGGAAAGTCTGGCTCGAGGAATACTGCTCGGTCTTCGAACGTTTACGTTTAGCTTAATCGGCATGGTTTTTGCAACAACGACGCAGCCGGTTCCGTTTTTCTATTCATTAATGCAGCAGCTGAACGTTCCAGCCCGATACGCTTATGGGTTTATGGCTGCTTTTCGCATGATTCCAATGATGGCAGAGGAATTTGTGAAGATCCGCCAGGCGATGCGTGTGCGCGGGATGAACCGTCAAAAAGGACTTAATGAGTTCTGCAAGCGTATGACCCGTTATTGCATTTCCATGCTCGCTCAATCGATTCGCCGTGCACAGCGCACGGCAATTGCAATGGAAGCAAAGCGTTTTTCGATGACTGCGGAACGAACCTATTATTATAAAATCAACTGGAGCAAAAAGGATATTTACTTTGTGCTCATTATTTTTTGTACGGTAACACTCGGTTTTGTTCTTTCGAATGTTCTGCCGATTACCCCGTATACGAATGTTCTTGATCATTGAGTCTCAACAGTGCATGATTGGTGTAGGATGTTGGGAGGGATAAAGTGGTCAAAACAATATTAATTACGGGAGCTACAAGCGGGATCGGCAATGCTTTCGCAAAATTGTTTGCTCATGAACCGGTGCACCTGATCCTTGTATCACGCAACGAAAAGATGATGGGCAAGATGAAAGATGAGATGCCGCATCGGAACGTTACGATCATCAAAAAAGATTTAAGTGCTGTGAATGCCGCTCGCGAGGTTTATCAGGAGGTAAAGCAGAGGGGGCTGGTCGTTGATCGGCTCATTAATAATGCAGGGTTTGGGTTAATTGGTCGTTTCGATCAAGTGCCGATCGAACCGATGAGTGACATGATCCGACTTAATTGCAGCGCACTGACCGAACTCAGCTATTATTTTCTTGCCGACATTAGAAGTCGATCAGGAAAGATCATGAATGTCGCAAGCACGGCTGCTTATCAGCCTGGCCCATATATGACGGTGTATTTTGCAACGAAAGCCTTTGTCCTTTCTTTTTCCGAGGCACTGTCTGAAGAACTGAAGGGAAGCGGGGTGACGGTAACTGCGCTATGTCCTGGACCAACGCATACAAATTTTGGAACGACCGCACACGCGGAAAATGTACGGCTCTTCAGCCGCTCGATGGATGCGCATCGGGTAGCAAAGCTTGGCTATCAAGCAATGGAACGGGGGAAGCGGGTTGTTATCCCCGGTGCGCTTAATCAATTCGGTGCTGTTGCTGCAAAATTTCTCCCAAGAATTTTGGGCGCGAAAGCTGTGAAGATGGCAGTGCGACCAACAAAGCACTAAAAAAATCCGAAAGGTCATAAGCACCTTTCGGATTTTTAATGCAGCAATTTTTTAGTTTTGCTGTTCTTTTGCCCGCTGAAGTTCCAAATCGCGCAGCGCGGAACGCATAATTTTGCCTGATACAGTCTTAGGCAAATCGCTAACAAACTCGATCGCCCTTGGATATTTGTATGGAGCGGTATTTTTTTTCGTGAACTTCTGCAACTCCGGTATCAAAGCCGGACTTTCTTTGTAGCCTTCTTTCAGAATAACAAAGGCTTTAACAATGTTTCCACGGACTGGATCAGGGCTGGCGACGACGGCACAATCTTTAACCGCCTCGTGCTTCAGAAGTACATCCTCAACTTCTGAAGGCCCGATTGTATAACCCGAGCTGATGATGATATCATCACGTCTGCCTTTGAACCAGAAATAGTTGTCCTTATCCCTTGACGCACGATCACCGGTTAGGAAGTAATTACCGATAACTGATTTTTGATACCGCTCCGGCTGCTGATAATAGGTTTTGAACAGTGCTGGAAAATCGCGGCGAACAGCAATGTTTCCGACAACGCCTTCAGGAACCTCATGACCTTCTTCATCAATGATCGTGATAAACTCATCAAGGATCGGCTGTCCCATTGAGCCAATGCGAATATCTTTACCAACGAGCGTACCGATCAGCAAGGTGCTTTCGGTCTGACCATAGCCATCTTTGAGCTGAAGATCAAACGTATTCTTGAATACATCGATGACGCCCCGATTCAACGCTTCTCCTGCAGAGCAGGCGGTATGAAGCTGGGAAAGATCATAGTGATCCAAATGGTCGACTTTGGACATCAATCGATATTCGGTTGGTGTGCAGCAAAGGACATTAACTTTGTAATCTTGAAGCAGCTGAAGCTGTTTTTCCGGATGGAAGCGTCCAAAATAAACGAGACCGGTGACGCCTTTTCCAAGCACGGAAAGGAAAGGACTCCAAATCCATTTCTGCCATCCTGGACCTGCGGTTGCCCATACCGTATCTCCTTCACGTACATCAAGCCAACGTTCGGGAGCAATTCTCAGGTGAGCATAAGCCCATGCATGGGTGTGCACCACGCCCTTAGGCGTGCCCGTTGTTCCGGAGGTGTAGGTGAGAAAAGCCATATCATCTTTCTCTGTATCAACAGTTGTATAGGTAGTCGGCGCTTGATCCATTAGCCGGTCCATTGAAAGCCATCCGTTTGATTCGCCGGCAACGGAAATCTTATGTTGAAGAGATGGCATCGTCTCATCGATGTGATCCACCTGTTCGGTGAATGCTTCATAAACGACAATTGCTTTTGCTTCACCCTGATTAATGCGATAACTGATATCTTTGGAGCGCAGCATCTCAGAGCCTGGAATGACCGCAATCCCTGCGCGCAAGGCACCTAGATAGATGACGTAAGCGTCGATGATTCTCGGCACGATCGTCATGATTTTATCGCCTTTTTTTATACCTAAATGGTTGAGTACATTGGCAAATTGCTTTCCTTTTTGAATGAGTTCATGATAGGTAACGGTTCGTTTTTCACCCGCTTCATTTTCCCAGTACAAAGCGATCCGATCTGAATCAAACCGATCAATTTCATTTGTAAGATTGTATTTCTGTGGTGCAATAAGGTCTGTGAGTTCCATTTTTTTCGCCCATCTCCCTATAAGGTTCACTTTTGAAGTAAGCCATTCAAAAGTGGTGTTATAGGTTAATATTAATACCTGGTGCTAAATATTACAACTCTTTTTAATTATTTTGTTTGATGATCTTAGCCAAGGCTTCGGCGAATGCTTGAGAACTGCGCGTGATTTCCTGTTGGTTATTATCGATACCGCCAATTTCAACCAAAAGGGCATTCTTTGACAAATCCTGATTGTATACCCCGTTTCCCGTTAACTTTGTTTTGCCGACAATTCCACGAACTAGATCTGGATAACGCTTATCAAGCTCGGATTTTACTTTTTTAGCCAGATAAAGGTTGGCAGAATAATTTGGATTCGCTTCACCAATGATGATACTGATGCGTGCAAATGAGGTGCTGCCGATTTTCATGGTCGTGACGCTTTTTCCAGAAGAATCACGATGAATGTCTATGAGATAGTTGAGGCTTGATGTTTTTTTCAATTCCTTTTGAACCATCGCTCGTGAACTTTGATATGCCTCATTATAGCCCCATCCTTGCTTGATCAGATGGACATAACCAATTCCGTTTTGCGCAAGCACTTGGCCGACTTCTTTTCCATCGATGGCGACACTCTTATTCGGATCGGTTGTGGTGACCTGTCCATTGTTGATTGGATTATACGACTCCCATGGGTGCGTATGATAGAGCAACACCGTCTTTTTTAGCTTCTCATTGCTTTTATTGGGTTCATCTTGTTTCGGTTCATCAGGCTCAGGCGTTTCGATATTAATTTGTGGCGGCGGGGGATTATCTTTGGGGAGATTTGTATAATTCAGTCCCTTTCCGGCGACAAAAATTCGTGTATTATAAATCGAAAAGCCTGGAAGCTCAGAGCCAAACAGGCTGCGATTGTCATCAAAATGTAGCTCCGTGATTGCTTCAAAGATAACATGAGAAAGCGATTTGGGACGTTCTTGCTTGTCCAATGCATGGTTAAAGACGTTATTTTCATTGCCAAAGGTTTCAGTGAGCAGTACCTCGGCAGGCCAGTCAGCTTTTTGCATTGCGTCTTCAACGGCGCCAATTTTGAATTGGCTGATACTGATCAAAATCGCCAAACCATAAACCAAAGTGATAAAAAAAAGGTAGTGGAAGAGGAGCGATGGTTGGGCTGTTTGCTGCATTTTTAGTGTTGGATTGATTTTTTTCAAGCTTGTCCCTCCCGATTTTGCTGCATGCTGCTCTATTAATCTATGATCCGAAGGGGACAAGATAGAAGTATTTTTTCAAGCGTAGCCGATAAATGAATCCGTCAAAAAGAAAGTGTAAAGATAAATTTACATTCCTTTAACGTTTTACCTCTTTATTTGCGTTCGATTTGATTGAACACTTATAGAGTAGGAAACGACACAGGTCAATGGAGTGTGTGAAACGATGAATCGAATGCGCAAACTGTGGGAGAAAAGTACAATCAGCATGAAATTTTCAGTTGGCTTATGGGTAGTCATCATTCTGATGTTTCTCTCAGCTGCAGCATCAACACTTTTACTTTACCAGTCTATGAAAGGAGCAGAGGAAGCACGTGCGGCGGGTGAACGTGCGGCGCAAATTACTGAAATTGGAACACTATTTAAATCAAAAGATGCGCGCATCATTGATTATCTTCTCGAACCTGGGGACCGATCTGTGAAGCTGTACACGCAAGAGCAGACCAAACTCAACCAAGCGGAAAAGAATTTAAAGCCTTATATGAATACACCCGATCAGAAAAAATGGTTTTCTCAGATTATAACTGATGATTCACGGCTGTTTAATCTTTTTCAAAGTGAATTTGTGCCTGCGGTTCTGATGAATCAGAAAAAGGAACTTTCAAGAGTGCATCAAGAACAGAATGCGATTCAAGCAAGAAGCATAAAGCGCATTAATCAATTGCGAGATTCAGTCATTGATGAACAGCAACGGGCGATGGATCTTGTTCGAAAACAAGTCGTCGGGGCGATGCTTTTTCTAGCCGTGAGTATCGTCGTGACGCTTTTAATCAGTTGCGCGATTACATGGCGCGTCAGCAAAGAAATGAAGCACTCATTCAGATACGTCATTGGACTTACCGAACGGATCGCTGGCGGCGACTTAACCGAACATGAGAAAGCAAAAACAAATAAAGATGAACTCGGCTTGATTGCAGATTCCATGGAAAAAATGAAAGCTGATCTGCTCGGACTGATTCGGATGATGGTTGAGGCAGCGAAAAGATCTAAAGCAAGTGGACAAGCGTTAATTCAATCGACCCAGTCCGTCTCAACGGAAAGCAAAGAGATGATCCGAATCATGGATCAACTCGCCCATGGTTTTGATCGGCAAGCGGCAAATACCGTCCACATCGCACAGTTCACTGAGAATTTTAGCGAACGCTTAACCAAGGAAGTTGCCATGCTTTCCTCAGTGCTCCATCAAGCACAGGACGCTTCAGACTTGACGGAAACCGGACGGTCAATGATTGAAAACTCGCAGCAGCACATGAAGACGATTAAATTGAGTGTGAACGACTCAAGCCGCAAAATGGAAGAGTTTAAGCAGCAATTGGCACAACTGACTAAATTCATTGAATCCATTGGCCACATTGCAGGGCAAACCAATCTATTGGCGTTAAATGCGGCGATCGAAGCGGCGCGAACAGATCAAGAGAGCAGTGGATTCAGTGTAATCGCCGATTCGATACGAAACCTGTCGAATCAAACCTCTGAATCGACAAAGGAGATATCCCTGATGCTCAGCGCGGTGTACAAGGGATTTGATCGTGTCAAGGATGCGCTAAATGCGAGTCAAGAACAGGTGGCGAATGGCGTCCAGCAGATTACAAATACTGGGGAAGTATTATCAGTCATTAATCAGGATGCACTTGATATACGATCAAGCTTAACGGATGTATCGTCAAACTTGAATGAGGTCAGCTTGATCGGTGTGCAAATGAAGCAGTCAATTACTGAAGTTGCTGCAGTCTCTCAGCAATCTGCGGCAAGTGTTGCTCAAGTGAATCAGTCGATGAACAAAATTGAGCGATCCATTGGTCGATACATGAAGGAAGCAAAAATGATCGAAGATACGTCCAATCAATTTGAAAAGGTGATTCAGCGCTTCAGACTAGAGCATTAATATTTTCCAGTCAAGTTCTGCAAGCGATTCATTTATCCACATAAAAAAAGAGCTGCCGATGTGATTGTCGGCAGCTCTTTTTAAACAGTTGCTCTGTGTTCGTTGGGCGGAGCAGTCTGCATAGCATCTACAAGTGAGCTAACATAACCAACGGCAGAGCGAATTGTTTCCGGATTTGTGATGTCGACATGCGCTTTTTCGATCAATTGCTGCGGGGTAAGTCTTGAACCTGCTTTTAGAACAGAGAGCCAACGATTGATTGCTGGCTGACCGTCTTTTTCAATCTGAGCAGCAACTGCCGTTGCAACCGTTAGTCCTGCGGAGTACGTGTACGAATACAATCCTGAGTAATAATGCGGCTGCCGCATCCAGGTTAATCCATCACGTTCATCAAGTGCAACGGCATCACCCCAAAACCCTTTGAGCGTCTCATTGAATAGCCTGGTCAGTACTGAAGCTGTTAATGCCTCGCCATTTTCGGCCAGGCAGAATACTTTCCGCTGATAAACACCTTCCAGAAGATGGGTAACAAAATTGTGATAGTAGGTACTCAAAAGACGTTCGGTGACCGATCGTTTCATTTCATCTGATTTTGCTTGCTGTTTCAGATAACGGGCGAGAATCAATTCGTTCATCGTAGAGGGTGCTTCAATAAAAAATAGGGAAGGGCGGTAATTCGCTAACTTTTGATACTTTTGAGAGAGCATAAAGTGTCCGGCATGTCCGAATTCATGGGCAAGGGTGAGAATGTTGCGGATGTCTCCGGTCCAAGTCATTAAGATATAGGAATGCGCACCGTATGGAGAAGAACAGAAGCCGCCGGTTGATTTTCCAATATTATCGCCGTAGTCCACCCAACGGTTATTGAGACCTTCTTCAATGATTGCATGATATTCCGGGCCCATTATTTCTAAGGCTTCAAGAAGCACTTTTTTACTATCCGTAAATGTCGTTTGTGGGGCGGAGGTATCGATCGGAGCAAGCAGGTCGGCATAGGTCATGCGATCCAGTTTAAGAGACTTTTGTTTTATTTTTGCGTAACGCCGCATATGCGGTGCCAGTTCTTTGTAGATAATATCCAATTGGTTCATGTACATTGATTCGCTTACCTGTTGTTCTTGAAGCATATACTCCGTTGCTGATTTGTAACCGCGCAGTTTGGCAAGTGCAATCGTTTTTGCAACTTCGGCAGCATACACGGCAGCAAAGGTATTCGTATAGGTGGCAAGGGTTTCGGTAAATGATGCATAGGCGTTTCTTCTTAACGTGGTATCACGACTCGATGCGTATCTGTTTTCATAAAGTGTGAAAGACATAGGCAATGATGTGCCCTTGCTGTCAGTAACCGGATGAAACTGCATGTCGGCAAGCTTACTGCGTGAATAGATTGTATAGGGAGCATCAAGCACTTCCGAAAATGCCTTAATCGTTTTTTCTGCTTCTGGATGCAGGCGATGTGGTTTTCGAAGCAAAAGCTTATCAAAATACGGTGCGTATTCCTTCAGTTCAGGCGTGGCTTTCTCAAAATCCGCCAGTTTGTTTTCATCTACAGCCATCAATTGATCCTCAAAAAAAGACAACTGCGTTTCAATTTCAGTAATGACCGCATCAACGCGAGCGGCATCCGCTTGGTTTTCGGCGTTGCTGCTGTCGGCGGATTGCTTCAGGCTCACGTAAGCAGATAGACGCCAAAGCCGACCTTTTAAAGCGAAATAGGTTTCCAAGGCTTGATAGAGCGCCTTGCTGCTGTTGGTCATGCTGCTTTTTTGTGCAATGATTTTCGCTACTTCAACATTCATATCATTAAGTTCTGCTACATAGGCTTCTTGGGTAGGAAACAGATCCTTGAGATTCCAAGTCTGTTCTGTTGGCACTTGCTCTCTTTTTAACCGTTGTTCCAATGCTATCCCTCAATTCTCATCATTCGTTCTCTATAGTTTAGCATATAGCCAGCAAATCTGTAGGTTATGGCGCACGCAATCAAAAGAAAGCCATTCCATAAGACGACCCACAATCGTTTAAGCAAAAAGAAGACTGAAAAATTCAAGTTGGTCATTCATTTGTAAATTGGCACAAAGGCAGGATTTTCAGGGTTTAGCGAATTTAAGTACTCTCTAAAAAGTGATCTTACCTTTAATAAATT
>NZ_BJMS01000009.1 GCF_006539285.1 Sporolactobacillus inulinus | reverse complement strand
TAAATTGGAAAAGGAAAATTACTACCAGCAGCTAAACATGGCAATCGAGAATACGCTTAAACGATTTCGGGCAACAGACCGCTCACAAATCTATCATCGAATCCAAATGGCTGAACATATCTATGCCTATGGAACAGGGTGGGCGCAGCGAAACGCAGTACTTGAATTAAAGCGGAATTTCCTAAGCTGTGATCGAAGAATTATTGATCTAACTGCAAAAAAAGAGTTTGAACTCGCACGTCAATATTTTACAGAACGGGACCTACTGATTATTATTTCGTTAAGCGGTGAAATTAAAGAGATTATAGAAGATATTCGCATGCTAAAATTCAAGCATGTACCCGTACTATCCATTACTGATTCAGATTTCAAAAATAATGAGCTTGCAACATTGGTTCCATATAATCTTTACTTTCAATCGATAAATTTTCCTCAACGCAAAGATGGGAATTCAATAGTAAATCCCACTTCGCTAGGAACACTTTTTGTGTTAATTGATGCTCTATTTTTTGACTATCTCTTTCGTAATGATGGAAAATAAGATGGTCATTTGGAGAAACGAAGCATCATTTCAGGATACGTTCAGCGATCAGTTATCGAAAGAGGGATTCGAGCAACTTGCCGATCAGTGTTATGGAAAAAGGCAATTCAAACCGATACAGGACTTTGCAAAGGCACAGTTGTGCCGGTTGTGGTAAGAAATCGTGCGAAAAACACATTCATGATTTCTTGGAATGAACAGGGAAAAGTTCAGGCAGGGAAGCTGATCTTACAATCGAACTGAAATAGACTGAATGGATGAAGGAGATACGCTTCAAATGGATTGCGACCAATATGGGCGGGACACTGCTAAACTCGGAGAACTAACGCCGATGAAAAAATGCGGAAACGGGGAGGGTGGCTAGCATTTGACAATAGATTCATACGTTCATAAGCACGCGTCTCATCATAGCATTAACAGCGAGCTTGTTCCACGTTACTCCATGTACCAGTATTGATCATAGATGTGAAACTAAGAATAGTTGCCATTAAAGGCCAAGAATAATTTAACGAAAAAATTCAAGCAAAAAACAATGGCTGGATAAACTTTTGCAACGCTTTAATCGTAAAAGTAAAGAATGAGCAATTAATTTGATCAAGAAGGGGTGAAAATCTCAGCGCTAGATTACTACGTAAAATATAATTTTGACGAAGTAATGTCTAGGGATTTGAAAATGATGCCTCCATCAGCCGATTTTATCCATAACAATGTCCATGACCGACTGTTTGATTTTTTGTGCATCATTTAATAAATGCATGCCTTGTTTTTCATAACTACTTTTTGTTGTTTCATTTTTTATTGATGATAAGTTGATCTTAACGGTCAGCCAAGCGGATTGGATCGCTGCATCAAGCGTAATGACGGCCACACCAAGGTCTGAAATCACATTCTTGTTATAAATTTGCGCTGCTTCTTCAAGTAGTGCCATAACATCCCGACTTTGCGCCATTAGTCTGAGCGGAACATTTGCTGCTTGAATCGCCGCTTGCTGCAAACACTCGGAACGTTGCGCACGTTTCTCATCGCTGTCTTTGGGCATTTTCAAAGCGTCCATAAACAAACTGAATGATTCCATATCCTGTTTTGCCATTTGTTCGAATGCGTCAAGCGAAGCTTTTATCTGTTCAATGATCGTATTCATCTGAGCTGCGTTTTTTTCAAAATGTTTACCCGTTGTCGAAAGGTTGGCAACCATGGCGCCCATCGATGCACCGAGTGCGGCACTTACCGCAGCAACGCTTCCGCCTCCGGGGGTTGGTGCTGCAGAACACGCAGCCTCAATAAATTGGCGAATTGATTGGTCAAAGACTTTCACGCTGGTCAACCTCCCTTTTCCTTTTGCACGTCTGCAGCTGCACCGCTCTCATTAAGTTTTCAAATAAGAGCATGGTCGTTACTTTACCAACACCGCCTGGAACCGGTGTCATCGCTTTAACGAATTCCGCTGCCTCAGGCTGCACATCACCCATGATTCCATCCTTCGTTTCGCTAATACCGGCATCAATAATGGTTAACTTGCGATGAACCATGTCCGGTGCTATTAAGCCAGCCTTCCCCACTGCTGTAATGAGCACATCAGCTTTTTCAATATGCATCCGCAGGTCTTTGGTGTATTTATGACAAACCGTCAGCGTCGCATTTTCACGCAACAAAAGTTGTACGAGCGGTTTGCCTACGGTCTCGCCGTGACCAATTAACGTAACATTCTTTCCTTCAAGCGTATAGCCGAAATAATTCATGATTCGGATACATGCTAACGGAGTTGCTGGGTACAACCCTTTATCACCAGTAAAACAAGCGAGTTTATTTGTCGGTGTCAGACCGTCGATATCTTTTTCAGGAGAAATGGCCGCTGCCAAACGCGTAGCATTAAGATGTTTCGGAAGTGGAAGTTCCAAAATGATGCCATGAATGGTTGGACAACGGTTGAGCCATTTAATGCGTTCGAGTAGTTCTGTTTCTGTTACTTGTGGATGAACTGAGGTGAGCAAATAACGAATGCCCAGTTTGCGCGCAATTCTTTGTTTCACCTTCGCATAGCATTCTGATGCTGGATCGCCCTGAACAACAATCACAGAGATCGTGGGTTCAATTCCCCGCTCTTTAAGTTGCTTAACTTCTACACTTAAGTGATCCAATATTTCTTTTGCAAGTGCCGTTGTCTCAAGCAATTTTCCCAATGGATACGCCTCCGTAAACAAATAAAAAAAGTATTTGGCTCTTCTTCTCCAAATACTTTGCCCAGGCGTGCGGCTTATCATTACCTCATGTGCTCCCTCATGGTTTCCCATGCTACGCCAGTTACACATGATCTGTTAATTACTTTAATCATCTCTTACAATATAGCATGGATTGACGTGAAAAGAAAAGCAGAATTCGAAAAAAGATGATCAATGTCACATTCACTCAAGGTAATTGATGATTAATCTTGAATTGATTGAGCGTTTACTTCGTAAAATATTTGCTAAACCGCTCTCATTATGCTATTCTGTATATGTTAAATATTACCATTTTATATGGAGGTATCCTTATGGCTGACGAAAGTTCCCAACATCTTTATGAACGAATTGATGAAAAAACAGCGCGTCTTCCCTGGTATGTTCGTGAGTATGTGGATAAAAAAATGAGGGTGATGTCCCCTCGTTCATTGCTCAACTATTGTCATGACTACCTGATCTTTTTTGATTGGATGATCGCTGAAGGATTTCATCAAGGCGATCGTACATCGGTACCCTTAGAGTCTCTCGAGAAATTAACACCACAGTCGATCGAGAATTTCCTTTCCTATCTCCAATTTCGGCTGCAAAATGACAAATTTACAATGAACCGAAAGCTGTCCTCATTAAAGTCACTTTTTAACTATTTACAAAATATTGCTGAGACAAGTGAGCTAAAGCCATACCTTACACGTAATGTGATGGCGAAAATTTCATTTAATAAGATTAAGGAGGATCAAGAAACAGTCGCTCAAAAAATGGCTGGAAAAATCCTTTGGCACGATGAATACGAGGCGTTCCGTCAATTTGTGGCGAGCGATTATCGCGAAACGGTCAAGGACAATCGGAAGCTTTTAAATTTTCATGCGCAAAATGCCGAACGCGATACCGCGATTATTTCGCTGATCCTTGGATCGGGCCTTCGTCTCTCCGAGGTAGTTGGTCTTGACTTACATGATGTTGATTTTCAAAAACGAATGGTTCGTGTTGTTCGAAAAGGGAATAAAGAACAATATGTATTTTTCAGTGAACAAGCAGGTTTGGATCTTGAAGATTATCTAAATGTGCGTGCAAAAAAATATCGGCTGCCGGCTTCAAACCAAGCGTTGTTTGTCGCTGCGCCGATGGGTCCAAAAGGGACAACACGGCGCCTCAGCGCGCGGGCGATTGAGAATCTGGTTAAAAAGTATGCCGTCGCCTTTGGCAAACCTTCCCTCTCTGTACACAAATTACGCCACTCATTTGCGACTCGTTATCAAGCGGAAAATAACGATATTCCTAAGCTTCGTCGTCAGCTTGGGCACTCCTCGATCCAAACCACCATGATCTACACGCACTTGTCAAATGATGAACTGAAGCGTGCGGTCGATCATATGGATCACGCCTGATCAACGGATGATCAGGCGTGATTTATTTACATAAATAATTTATGGTATATTGAGTTACTCCGATTCGAGGACAATCGGGGCCAACTGGTTTAAATCATTAATTTCATAAGTTGGTTTCAAATCAAGCGGATTGTTCAAATGATTTGGATTGAACCAACATGTGTCCATTCCGGCTCGGTTTCCGCCATACATGTCGGAAATCAGTGAATCACCAATAATTAGTGCGTTTTCAGCATTGAAATTGGGAATATGGCGTGCTACATAGTCAAAAAAACGTTGATCCGGTTTATGATAACCCGTGTCTTCAGATACAAAGATCACCTTAAATAAAGGGGTCAGTGCTGCATCTGCCAGACGTTTTCGTTGTGTATCGGCGACGCCGTTCGTAACGACATACAAATCGAAATGGCTCTTTAACTTTTCCAATGCGCGACGTGCGCCTGGGATCAATGGATGAGCTTCGCCAAGAAAACGGCGGTAGCTTTTCTCCATATCAATTCCGTCCACTGTTTTTCCAAAGGCTTTGAAAAGTTTTGAAAAACGAGTGAATAATAATTCATCACGTGTTATTTCGCCCTTTTCAAAGTTATGCCACATATTTTTGTTCATCTTTTTATAATAATTTTCAATTTCTGATGTCAATTGAATGTTTTGTTCCGTGAACAACCGCTGAAGTGCTAACTTTTCCGTTTTCCCAAAATCAAGCAGTGTATCGTCCACATCAAACAATAAAAATTTATAAGAATGCATGGTTTCCTCTCAGTAAGGGTTTATTTTAGTCCAAAAACTGTACGTGATGATCGTTCAAAGAAGCGATACGCGCTAACGAATAGACGGCATACCCAGCCCGGTCAAGTCTGCCTCGCCCCTGTTGAAACGATTTTTCAATGACGATGCCAATTCCTGACACAGCAGCACCTGCTAAATCAACGAGACGAGTCAAACCTAGTGCAGCTTCTCCATTGGCCAAAAAATCATCGATGATTAAGACATGATCTTCTTTTATAATCGTGTCTTTTTCAAGAAAAATAGTGTTATGAACCTTTTTCGTAAATGAATAGACGTCGGTCGTTAAGCTGTCCTCATTAATGGTTAACGATTTTTTCTTGCGCGCAAACAGTACGGGGACGTTCATTTCCAAGCCGGTCATCAGTGCCGGTGCAATTCCGGAGGATTCAATCGTTAAAACTTTTGTAATCCCGGCATTTTGAAAGTGCTTGGCGAATGCTTTGCCAATCTTTTTCATTAATTGCGGATCAATTTGATGATTGAGAAATCGATCAACTTTCAGAATCTCCGAATTAATCACCGTGCCATCCTTGCGAATGCGCTCTTTTAATTCATCCACTACACTGTTACACTCCCTTATTTGATTAGAAAACTTAGATCACAGATCATACGAGCATATCAAGGCTGCGTCGCTGCAAAAAAGCATGCTAAAAGCAGGACAAATGAAGCCTTCATGTTCTAATTACTTATCAAACCAGCCTTTTTTGCGGAACCAATAAAACATGATGAGCGCAATCACAGCCATAACGCCTAGAACAATAAAATAACCGTATTGCAAGTCTAGTTCCGGCATATATGCGAAATTCATCCCATAAATGCCGACAATAAATGTTAAAGGCATGAAGATTGTTGTAATGACGGTCAATGTTTGCATAATCCGATTCATGCGGTAGGTCGTCAGCGACAGATAACTGTCACGAATATCTGAAGTGATTTCCAAATTCGATTCAATCATATGTGTCAGCCGACTTAAATTTTCATTGATATCACGCAAAAAAAGTTCCTGATCGCGGCTTGTCTTAATCATTGCAGAACCGATGATCCGGTGAATGACATCCATTAATGGCGCAATGACGCGGCGAAAACCAAGCAATTGACTGCGTAACTGAAAAACTTTGCGATTGAGCTTATGGATCGGCTCATTTTTTGCATTCAAGTCCAGCTCATCAATTTGATCCTCAAGATCATTGACAGCCATAATATATTGATCGATCAGCCTGCTCATCAATCGGCGCAAGATCTCTTCAGGAATGTGTTCGGGTTGAAACTGCGGATCGGATCTGCACTCATGCCAAACGTCATTGATTGCTTTCAAATTTTTTCGGTGAAAGGTGATTAGCTTTTGCTCACTGACATATAGATAAAGTTCATGCGTCTTCAATGTATTTGGACTGATCACGCGCATTGAAACAGAGTAGCCGTCCTTAAATAATTTCAGTTGCGGACGATTGGGCTGTTTTTGGACGAGCTTATTCTGCCGGTCAAACTCCGGGAATAAATGCTTGACTTCTTCTCGTTCTTCTTCCGTTGCAGCACTGATATCCAGCCAAAAATTGTCCGAAGCTGCGGATGCTAATTTTGAAAGATCCCAGTTCGAAACCAATTGATTCTGCTGATCATGAGTCAGTATCCGTATCACAGAAACAAGCACCTGCCTTTTGTTGACTCGAGAAATGGTTAGATATCAAGAAATTCTCCATCTTTGATTTCATGCAAGGCATGGTATAAATCAGTGGGAACCTTGCCAATAAGGTCATCAATAGAGTTATAAACACTTAAAATCCGTTTATCCGGAATCAGATCATCCGATTCGGCCGTTAGTGAAAGACCGCTGGTACTTTCTCCTGCAATTTTCTCCATAATCCTTTTTCTCAGTTCGTTTTCAATCGATTGTTCCAAAGGGATTCGCTTCTGTTCGCGAACGTAGACAGCGTACCGGCCATGGGTCGTTTCGTAAACCGTATAGGTTGTTAGTGTTGAATGATCCTCATCGTGCACGCTGGCCGAAGCAAGCTCACGCCCGATGAATCGTTTTCTTTTATAATAGCCATCTTCACCTGCAGAGACTTCAATATGTTCAAAACCTTTTCCCTCTCCGATCTTTGTGTAAAAGCGGAGTGCCTGTACAATCGTAGCGGACAGATTTTTACCGGAAACTTCTTGGGCTTGTTCAAATACTTCCAAATCAGCGTCTGGAACATAAATGGTCTTATTCGGCATCAACGTACGCTCCCCTTCTTAACCTACTTAGTTTATACATATAAATATACACGCTTTATACGTATATTAAAAGCAATATATACAGAAAATATACATATAATTTCTGTATATATCTATGTGGGATGTACATACATCGAAGAATACACCTACAAAATCACAAAAAAGCGGCTAACAGATCGTGTTGTATGGCACAAAACGGAACCTTTTTTATCTCATCTCAATTCAGTTTTGAGTTTCTATAAGCGGGGTCTAAATCCATCGCCTTTAGACGGTATCTGCTTTTAACCCTTTCTTTTCGTGTCCAGGGAAACGTATGGACGGTTATCAAAAAAATAAAATTAAGGACGCCATTTTCAAGATTGATGACTGTCCGAATTCAGTGTGCATTGAGTACATGGCCTTTCAGAAGACTTCAGTTTTGAATGGCATGGCGACTTTATGGCGCAGACATTTATCTCTGAACTCAGCAGCATTTGCAGGCGGTCGTTTCGTACTAAATTACTTGAAAACCAGATCGTTGCCCCCATTATTCATGCCTAAATCCGGATCGGTTCAATTTTTTCTTTAACGCTGATCGACAGAATTATGTAAATCGCTGTAAAAAGGCTGCGCTCAGATGCTTATAAAGCGAACACAGCAATTAAACAAACGTTTATTTAAAACGAAACTTATGTTATATGCGGTCAATCATCGACAATTACTGATTGTCTAATTTTTTCAATAACTGAAGGAACTGTTTTTGTTCTTTGATCGATAATCCTTTAAACCGCTTCAAGAAAAATTGTCTCTGCTCAGGAATCATTTGTTCATACACCGCTCTGCCCTTTTGTGTTAACAGGATGTACTTTGTCTTCCAGTTTTGTTCGCGGTTCAAATAGCCTTCTTTTTCCATCTTTATAATGAGCTGCGTAATGTTTCCTTTTGTGAAAAACATCATTTCAGCGAGCTGCTTTTGCGAGACATGTTCATTTCCCCCAACTTTAACAAGCAGTTCGAGTTGAGAAATCGTAAAGTTCCATTTTTTTAGAAATTGACTGTAACTTTTTAATTGAACATGATAGGCACGAGACAGCTGAAACCACAGTTGGATTGCGGTTTCCGAAAGGTTTTCTGTTGAATTTCCTGTTGTCCTTATTTTCAATTTATTTCACCTTTTTTGACTTAATATCGGTTTAATGCTAAACTTAAAATGCGCCTGATAAACATAGAGTAAAAGAGTTGGATTTTCGCTTCGTTGGTCAAACTTGACTGATCGCGGGTTAATTCCAACAAATTGATCTGTATGCATGAACAAGCAAGGTTTCCTTGCTGCTTTTTACTCTAAGGAGGAGATTTGTTATTAGTAGTATGAATAAACCTTTAGAATCGTCAAACGATCCCGCGGGGTTGGATCATCATCAGCAACAGAGCAGTACTACAAATCATCCCAAAAGATATTTGAAAGCGATTACTCTCATTTCTTCATTCGGAGGCCTTCTTTTCGGGTACGACACAGGCGTGATCAATGGTGCCCTTCCCTATATGGCCAGACCCGATCAATTAAATTTAAGTGCGTTCTTGGAAGGACTCGTTGCGAGTTCATTAATATTAGGCGCCGCATTTGGAGCTGTATTCACCGGAAAATTAGCAGACAGCAAAGGAAGAAAAAGAGTCATCATGTATCTTGCCTTTGTATTTCTGGTGACCACAATCGGTTGCTCATTTGCTCAAAATGCTCAAGTCATGATCTTCTTCCGCTTTTTACTTGGATTGGCGGTTGGAGGAGCTTCCGTTACCGTACCTGCATTTCTTGCAGAGGTTTCTCCAGTTGAACTCCGCGGCAGAATGGTTACTCAAAACGAGCTGATGATTGTTACCGGACAGCTCCTTGCCTACACGTTCAATGCTGTACTTGCAAACTATTCTGGAGGCGCTTCCCATATTTGGCGTTTTATGCTTGTACTTGCTACGCTTCCGGCAATTGTTCTATGGATTGGCATGTTCTTCGTTCCCGAAAGTCCCAGATGGTACGCTTCTAAAGGAAAATTTAAAAGCGCATGGCGTGTTTTAATGAAAATTCGACATCCGAAACGAGCGAAGCTGGAACTCACCTCAATTAAAAAAGCGGTTCATACCGAACAGAAGCTTTCTAAAGCGTCATTTAAAGATTTGGCTATTCCTTGGATCAGAAGAATTGTTTATCTTGGTATCGGCTTATCAGTCATTCAGCAAATAACCGGCGTTAATTCAATTATGTACTATGGTACACAAATTCTAAAAGATTCAGGATTTAGCACAAATGTCGCGCTGATCGCAAATGTTGCGAACGGGATCATTTCCGTGCTTGCCGTATTTTTGGGAATTTGGCTGCTTGACAAGGTGAATCATCGTCCCATGCTAATGATTGGCTTCGCAGGTACTTCTTTTGCGTTACTTATGATCAGTATATTTTCAATGACTTTGAACGGAACAGCTCTATTACCCTATTTAGTGCTCAGCATGACCGTCATGTTTCTGGCTTTTCAACAATCGACCATTTCTCCGGTTACTTGGCTGATGCTGTCGGAAATCTTCCCACAGCGTCTTCGTGGGCTTGGTATGGGTGTATCTGTTTTTTGTCTTTGGATAACCAACTTCATGATCAGCCTATTGTTCCCGGTCATTCAAGAATTTATCGGTCTTTCAGCCACATTCTTTCTTTTCTTCCTATGCGGTATTGCTGCCCTTCTTTTCGTCAAACTCGCTTTACCGGAAACGAGAGGAAAATCGCTTGAAGCGTTGGAGATCTATTTCCGCAATAAAGGACGTAAAATTGCAGTCGGCGATCAAAACAGTAAGCTAAGGTTATGAAATAAACCGTTCTATTGGAAAGAGCAGCTTTTTGCTGCTCTTTCTTTGTGTTTGCTAGGATTGATGCAGTTCGTCCTACATCATCCCTAGCAAGTTCACCCCGCTACCCTTTGCGATCAGCATTTTCTCTGTATCCGGTTCGTCTCGCCCGGTTTCACGCAAACAAGCGTAAATAATTTTGGCAGTCCAATATCGTTAATTTTCATATTCGGCTGCTCATCCAAACGGCTTACAATTAAGCCTGCTTGTGCGAACGTTGTGACAATCTCGCCAAGTGTCCATTCTCTCAAGTAGACCGTCCGTTCTTCACGCTCTTCACTCTGATGTGACGGATCAAGATGCTTCGTAAACGCAACAGATCGCGTATGAAGAGACTGATCGAAATAATTGCCGAATACAATTTGCCGCTTGCCACGAGTCGTTACGAGTTTTGTCGAGACTGGATGAAACTCCTGAATAATGAAAGTTCCTCCGGGCTTTAAAAGTTGCTCGATCAGATCAGCAAGTGGTTCAAGGTCAATGAAATAATGCAAAATACCAAGTTCCATGAACACTTTGTCATAACGGCCTTTATGTTCAGCGATTGGAAGCTTCAAAACATCAGAAACAATATAGTTTAACGAGACGCCAAGTGCTTCAGCAGTCTTTCCAGCGTAGGCGGCATTTTCTGCCGAGATATCGACAACGGTCACATTTGCACCAAGTAAGCTGAGAGCAAGTGCTTTTCCAGCGTGAGATCCAAGTAAATTGATCACGCACTGATCGTTGCAATCCGTTAGATAATCCGCAAGACCGCCTAATCGTCCAATCGGATCACGTTTTATTTTAGCAGCCGCTTCTTCAGGTGTACCAAATCGATTAATCCACGCCCGATATGCTTCATCGTTCCATGCCTGTCCGTTTCGGTCTGCGTCTTGTGCCTGCAGTTTCTGCATATAGCTTTTGGCCGCTTTTCGACACGCGTCATCCTGATCCATGCAACGCAAAAAGGAACTTAGCGATTTAACGGCTATTTGCTCTGTACCAATAGAAAGGGACATCCGGTCAGGATCTGTTCGCACAACCGTTCCTAAATACCCGATGATTTTAACATAATAACCATCAAGCTTAAAGGTAAAATAACAAATTCGTTTAAATTTATTGAGTATGCTCTTTTGATTGAGCGAAACGTTCTTAAAGAATGATTCAATCGCGTCCCACTGAACGGAAATTTCGATCCATGGTCCGGGACTGATCGCACATCCATGGAGACGCAAGGCGGCCGCCCCTTCAATCGTTGCTGCAATTCCCTCTTTTTTGACGAGCCGCCACGCATTGATGATGGCGGGCAGCCATTGATCATCATTAGTCCTTACGTTCTCGGTCATAAATAATCGCCTCAGTTTCTTTGACGTGCATCCGGTAATAATTAACGGTGTCTATCGGAGCAAACCCCGCATCTTGATAGATGTTCAGCGCAGCTCGATTTCTGGAGTCAACGTCAAGCTTTACCGTATGCACTGCTCTGGAAAATAGTCTGTCTAACAAATGAACAAGGAATGTTTTCCCTAATCCCTTTCCTTGAAAAGCCGAGTCAATGCCCAACCCGAACAGAAAAGCTTCATTTTCATCGAAACGTGCGTAACAAATTCCGATAATTTGATTCTTAAACACAGCCATATATCCTTCTCGATGAGGGGCAAGCAAAGCCATCTCGATAAGCTTCCGTGCCTCTTTACGATTATCGCCAAAGCTTGAGACACTGATTTCAATAAGCCGCTCCAACTCGCGTAACGTTTGTTGCTTGACTTCCAGTTGCAGATCTGTTTTTGGCGGATGGTAAGCTGCACGATCCAGCGACATGACATATTCTGAAAAGTCATACGAAGCGCCGAGATGATCAAGGAGCGAGGCAGCGAATACCCCAGGCTGACCGACCAAAAGAATATCCGGAATATGAAAATGTTTCACTTCTTCCAATGTTCGTTTCAACAGGGCTGAAAAATAGCCTTTTCTGCGGAATTCAGGATCTGTCCGTGCTGATAGTTCAGCTTCTGCATCGGTGGGGATAAACAGATGGCAAAAAGCGATCAGCCTCTTGTCCTCGTAACAGAGAAACGTATGGTTCATCTCTTTATGAACATTAAGTGAATCATCTAAATCAGTCAAGGAGGTAACGTTGTCTGCCTGCGTGCAGCGCTTTTCGAGTGCACGAATTTCTTTCTTTAATGGATAATCAATTTCATTTACGGAACGAATAATCATCAGGAGTCTCCAATCAATTAATGATCTAGTTTATATAAGCGAGATCTCGCGTATGTATAAAAAAGTGTCTCGCAGTCAAACAAAGACTTTTGAGACACCTTTTTCTTCATTTTATTGGTTTTATTTTGAAAAAAGATCACCGGCACTCGAGCTGTGCATCGGTTGTGTACGCGAATCGGGATCAATATAATGTTTTGCATTATTTACAGCGGTCGGTGCTTCACCAAAACCAGTCGCAATCAGCTTTACTTTTCCAGGATAGCTGGCAACATCCCCAGCCGCATAGACGCCTTTAATCGTCGTTTCCATCTTTGTATTCACAATGATTGCATTCTTTTCGAGCTCAAGATTCCAATTTTTAATCGGACCAAGTGCAGAAACAAAACCGTAATTAACGATCAGATCATCAAGCGGTAGCTTCTCTTCCGTTTCGCCTTTCACCCTTTGAATCGTCAATTGTTTGATTTGATCGTCTGCGCCTTCTACGGATTTGGCGACAAAAGGGGTTTTAATGTTAACCGACGACTTTTTCATCGCTTCTACACTGGTTTCGTGTGCACGGAATTGATCGCGGCGGTGAACAATCGTGACTTCCTTTGCAACCGGGGCTAATGTATTTGCCCAGTCAACCGCTGAATCCCCGCCTCCTAAGATGACGACACGCTTGTCTTTAAAAAGAGATACGTCCTGAATGAAATAGTGAATGTTCTTATACGATGAGACCTCTTGATCGACCGGCAGCGGCCTTGGCGCAAAAGCGCCGACCCCTGCTGTAATAATGACCGTTTTTGTCCGATGCGTGCGGCCTGAAGCAGCTTTAAGTTCAATCACGCCATTTTCATCCGGCACAAGCGCTTCAATTTTTTCATCCAAAACGATCTCTGGTTTGAATTGATTCGCCTGAGTGATTAAATTGGCAACCAAATCTTTTGCCTTAATTTTTGGAAATCCGGCAACATCAAAAATCTCTTTTTCCGGATACAAGGTACTCAGCTGTCCGCCAAGCTGCGGAAGACTTTCAATGATCTTCACTTTCATTTGCCGCATGCCTGCGTAAAAAGCGGTAAAAAGTCCGGTCGGTCCACCACCGATAATTGTTATATCAAAAAGTTCCTGATTCTGTACCAAAACTATCCCTCCAATGTTCTCTGCACGGTCTCATGCGGTCATGTACATTCTAATTGAAATTTATTATCAATTCCAATAAAATGGTACATCCAAAAAAGTGAATTTAGCGATACACCGATGAATGATTTACTGCGGAAAGGCGCAATCTAATCAATGAAAAACAGTTAATATGAATCAACTTCTGCACATAAATGAAAGGCGAGATCAATATGGCTGTAGCTCTTGTAATTTGCTTCGATTGGATCATAATAAATGGATTTATGATGATGCCTAAACGGTTAAATCGTGAAACGTTCTTATTTTTGTTTCTTTTAAGTTCATTGACAATTATGCTGACCATGATTTACCGAGCGGAAGACTTGTATTTCAACCCAATTTATCGAAAAATCTCACTGCAAGATGTTGTCGCTTTTCATATGAATCGGAACATCACCTTTCCAATGCTGACATTGATTGCACTGAATCTTTGGAAGAACGGACAGCTGTGGGAAAAACTATTGAGCTGCATCGGAAGCTTTGTTGTTTTTCTGCTCTTTTGCCGCATTGATCCCTTCCATACAACATTCGTACCCACTGGTATCGTCGGGCTGATCGTGTATTTTAGCTTGTACTTCCTGTTTCTTTTAGCTGCTTTATCGCTTTTTACAAGGGGCGATAAAAAACAATCAATTCAGCAAAGGAGTTCACGATGATCTTACAATACATACAGTCTAGCAGTAATGAGCTCTTTATCCTTATCGTAGGGGCAGGTGCATATTTACTGATGTTCGTTCTTCCCCAACGCTTTACCAAAGGGCAAATCGTAACCATGTTGCTGATTAGTTCGTATTGGATTTGTTTTTTTGATACAACGCTCTGTGTGAATCCATTCGATTACTATGATATTAACGATACACCGTATTTCGATCTTTGGGATCTGCTTTCCTTTGTTATGTTTGGGCCGTTCACGTATCTTTTCATTTATTTTTACACCAGCATCGAAAAAAATCGAACGACTTATTTTTTCTATATTAGTATTTGGGCATTGATTGCCATAGTCTCTGAAGCGCTCGCTTGGCACGCAAACATCTACCGGTATAAAAATGGATACCAAATGTTCTACTCGCTGCCCATTTATCTCATCGTTCTATCCATTACGTTGATGTATCATAGATTCTTTATGCGCAAGAACAAATAAGCTCCTTTAATCTTCCGAAGCTACCTCTTTCCATACCTCAGAAACCGTTCCGTCCTCTTCTTGATCCAAAACGAAGGATCCATTGCTGTAACGGTCGGACAAGCGTATCGCTGCTGCGGACACGGTGAACAATTTCCCCTTACTCGTTAAAAGGGTTAACTGGTCTTTTGGCTGCACGCGTTCAAATCCAACGATATGGTGCGGCTTTGTCTTTAGTTCACGCAGCACTTGGACGCCGCGTCTCGGCCGTCCGGTGCACTCAACTTGTTCTTCAAGTGCCATTTGTTTCACAGCTCCTCGATCCGTCACAATCACAACGTTCGACGAAGTATCTTTAATTAGCGATCCGGCGCCCGCAACATAATCCTCTGGTTTTAACTGTACTGCTTTTACACCGGAAGCACGTGTGCCGACCTCTCCAGCATCCTCTTCCTTAAATCGCAGGCAATAGCCGCTATGCGTGACTAACACTAAGTCTGACGTTCCGTTGGTAGCAAGTGCGACCAGACAGGTATCATTTTTCTTAAGCTTTATTGCCGTTAATGGTTTTGAACGTCGCTGCGCGTGATATGCGCTCAGTTTCGTTCTCTTTACCATTCCATTCTTGGTAAAGAAAGTCATATAGCGCGTTGTTTCGGTAAAGTCCTTGACAGGAACTGCTGAAATAATGGCTTCATCCGGTTCAATCGGTACAATACTGGCAAGATGCTGGCCAAGTTCTTTCCAGCGCCGATCTTGGATTTCGTGAACCGGCAGGTAAACATAGCGCCCTTTATCAGTAAAGATCAGTAGTGTATCGGTCGTATTCATCTGCTGTTGGAAAAGTGTATGATCGGTTTCTTTCATCGCAACGGAATCATTGCCGCTGGCCGCGAAGGAGCGAAGGCTCGATCTTTTTACATAGCCATGTTTGCTTACAGCAACCATAACCTCCTCTGAGGCAACCATAACCTCAAGGTCGATTTTAATTTCTTCAATTTCTGCTTCTATCGTTGTTCGCCTTGGATCGGAAAACCGATCACGAACTGACAACAATTCTTTTTTTATTACAGCAATCAATTTCTTTTCAGAAGCAAGGATTCCTTTAAGACGAGCGATGGTCAAGTCAAGCTGATGTTCTTCTTCCTGAAGCGTCACGATATCCGTATTGGTCAAGCGGTAGAGCTGCAAATTGACAATTGCCTCTGCCTGAGTCTCGGTGAAGCCGAACGATTCGGAAAGATTTTGTTTGGCATTCTTTTTGTCTTTAGAACTGCGAATCACTCGAATGACATCATCCAAAATGGAAATGGCTTTAATAAGGCCGCGAACAATATGCTGACGATCAATGCTCTTTTGGAGCTCGTACTTCGATCTTCTTGTAACAACTTCTTTCTGATGCACAATATAGGCTTGAAGAATATCTTTAAGTCCAAGTTGACGCGGTGTTTTTCGGTCAATAGCCACCATATTGAAATTATAGGTGATCTGTAGATCTGTATTTTTAAAATAGTAATTAAGAATTCCATTGGGATCTGCGTCTTTTTTCAGTTCAATAATGACACGCATACCGCTGCGATCCGTCTCATCCCTAACTTCTGATACACCTTCGACCTTATGGTCAAGACGAAGCTCATCCATTTTCTTCACCAGTAATGCTTTATTGACCTCATAGGGGAGTTCCGTGATGATGATCTGTTTTCGACCGGTACGCAGTGCCTCAATCTTCGTGCGGCCGCGGAGCACAATCTTACCCTTGCCCGTACGATAGGCCTTCTTAATGCCCTCAAGTCCCTGAACGATGCCGCCAGTTGGAAAATCGGGACCTTTGACAAAATGCATCAAATCATCAACCGTAGCCTCTGAATGTTCCATCAGATGAACGGTCGCATCAATAATTTCAGAAAGACAATGCGGCGGGATTTCCGTTGCATAGCCGGCAGATATACCCGTTGACCCGTTGACCAGCAAATTAGGAAATTTCGACGGAAATACGGTCGGCTCTTCGGTCGTATCATCAAAGTTGAGAATATAATCGACGGTTTTTGCATCAATATCACGAAGCAGTTCTGCGGAAATTTTTGACAGCCTTGCTTCCGTATAGCGCATCGCTGCAGGCGGATCGCCATCGAGACTGCCGTTATTCCCGTGCATCTCAATCAGCGGCATCCGTACTTTCCAGTCCTGACTCATCCGTACCATTGCTTCATACACAGAAGAATCGCCGTGCGGGTGATAATTACCGATCACATTACCCACTGTTTTTGCCGATTTGCGGAACGGTTTGTCACTTGTGTTTCCGTCTCGGAGCATTGCATAAAGAATGCGTCGCTGTACCGGCTTCAGGCCATCTCTCACATCTGGAAGCGCGCGCTCTTGAATAATGTATTTGCTGTAAATACCGAAACGATCGCCCATGACTTCTTCGAGCGTTCGATTCAGTAATTTCTCTTTGTTAGCCACAATTAATCAGCACCTTTCACAGCGGTCAGTCCGTCACTCGCATCATCATCAAGGCCAAATGCGACATGCGATTCAATCCACTTTCGACGTGGTTCAACTTTATCGCCCATGAGCGTGGTCACGCGTCGTTCCGCGTATGCTTGATCCTCAATACTCACTTGGATCAAGGTTCGCGTTTCAGGATTCATCGTCGTTTCCCATAATTGATCGGCGTTCATCTCGCCTAAACCTTTGTAGCGTTGAATCGTGTACCCTTTACCAATCTTTTGAATCGCTTCTTTGAGACCACGATCGTCCCACGCATACTCAACAGTCTCTTTCTTGCCGATGCCTTTGCTTACCTTATAAAGCGGGGGCAGTGCAATATAGACTTTGCCGTTATCAATCAGCGCTTTCATGTAGCGATAGAAGAAGGTCAGGAGTAGCACTTGAATATGCGCGCCGTCGTTGTCGGCATCGGTCATGATGATGATCTTATTATAATTGCTGTCTTTGATTGAAAAGTCGGAGCCGACGCCGGCACCAATTGCATGAATGATGGTGTTAATTTCTTCATTTTTCATAATCTCTTCAAGGCGTGCTTTCTGCGTGTTAATGACTTTTCCGCGAAGCGGCAGCACCGCTTGAAATTTACGGTCGCGTCCCTGTTTTGCAGATCCGCCGGCCGAATCACCTTCGACCAGATACAGTTCATTACGATCAGCATTTTTAGAAGAGGCCGGTGTCAGTTTACCACTGAGCATGGATTCTTTTCGTTTTGATTTTTTGCCGCTTCGAGCATCATCGCGCGCCTTTCGCGCAGCTAAGCGCGCTTGTCTCGCGCGTAGCGCTTTGCGAATCAGGTTCTCACTTGATTGCGGGTTCTCTTCAAGATAGTAGGCAAGTTGCTCTGTAACGACTGTGTCGACGGCAGATCGTGCCTCGCTTGTTCCCAGTTTTCCTTTCGTTTGTCCTTCAAATTGAAGCAAATGTTCTGGAACTCGGATTGACACAATCCCCATAAAGCCTTCGCGAATATCATTACCTTCCAAATTCTTGTCTTTTTCCTTCAAAATTCCTGCTTTGCGCGCATAGTCGTTAAATGCGCGGGTTAAAGCCGTTCTGAAACCGGATTCATGTGTGCCGCCATCCTTTGTCCGCACATTGTTTACGAAGGAAATCAGATTCTCTGAATAACCGTCATTAAACTGGAAGGCAACCTCGACCTCGATCTCATTTGCCTCACCTTCAAAGGCAACAACGGGATGCAAAACATCCTTATCTTCGTTCAAATAAGCTACAAATTCTTTAATGCCTTCTTCAAAATGAAAGACTTCTTCTTCATCACTGCGTTCATCGGTCAGAACGATTTTCATTCCTTTAAGTAAGAAGGCGGATTCGCGCAACCGTTCACTCAGAATATCGAACTGAAAGTTTGTTGTGCTGAAAAGTCCAGCATCCGGTTTAAAACGAATTAGTGAACCGGTTTCTCGGGTGGTGCCGATTTGTTCCAAAGTAGTTACCGGATGGCCACCGTGTTCAAAGCGCTGTTTGAACACCTTTCCATCGCGCCAAATCGTTACTTCAAGCCATTCAGAAAGTGCGTTGACAACGGATGAACCGACACCGTGAAGTCCCCCGCTTGTTTTATAACCACCATTTTGGCCGAATTTCCCACCGGCATGGAGCACAGTAAAAATAACCTCGACCGTTGGCTTCCCTGTGCGGTGCATCCCCGTCGGCATCCCGCGACCAAAATCGCGTACACTGACACTGCCGTCCTTGTGCAGGCGCACGCGAATTTCATGACCGTACCCTGCAAGTGCTTCGTCAACTGCATTATCAACGATTTCATAAACGAGATGGTGCAGTCCCTTGGAATCGGTTGAACCGATATACATCCCCGGTCGTTTGCGTACTGCTTCTAGTCCTTCAAGTATTTGAATGGTATCGTCATCATAGGCCGAAACATGTTTAGTCAAATAAAGAACCCCTTTCTTGATCCTGCCGCTCCTTCTGCAGGACGTGCATCAACAGCCGACTGCACCCATGCCTTACGTTCTATAGGAACATCGATGCGTCAAAAATGATAAATTTCACTGTATTTTTCCGTTAGATAACGAAGCAGATAGTTGGGATTCGGACATTCCCCAGTTGCCTCTTGTAAGAGCTCAAGCGGTTTTTTTAAACTGCCATATTGATGAATATGCGTGCTGAGCCAATGGGTGATTTCATGCAGCTTTCCCGACTGCAGGCGATCGTCAAAGTCGGGGATATCCTTGATCATGGCATGCTTAAACTGAGCAGCATAGACATAGCCCAATGCATAGGATGGGAAATAGCCAAAATCGCCGCCTGGCCAATGAATATCTTGGAGCACTCCTTCTCGATCATTTTTTGGGGTAATTCCAAGATATTCATTCATTTTTTCATTCCATACTCCAGGAAGATCTTTAACCTGCAAATCGCTATTAAAAAGTGCCTTTTCAAGATCATAGCGTACCATAATATGAAGCGGATAGGTTAATTCATCTGCTAAAGTACGAATGAACGACGGATGGGATGCATTAATTGCACGATAAAAATCATTCAATGAAACACTGCTGAAGTGACGATCTGCGTCGCGTCTCAATTCGTCGTAATGATAGGACCAGAAGGCTCTGCTGCGTCCAATAAAATTTTCGAAGAACAGAGACTGCGATTCATGGATGCCCATGGATGTTCCTTCACAAAGTGGTGTACCCACCAGTTCGCGCGAGATATGCTGTTCATACAAGGCATGACCGCCTTCATGAATCGTACCCAGAATCGTGGAAATAAAGTCATGTTCTTGATAATTGGTGGTGACGCGTACATCTCCGGGATTTAGCGTAAGCTCAAAGGGATGCTCTGTCTCATCAAGGCGTCCGGCATTAAAATCATAGCCGATTTCCCTTAATAAGTGGTGGCAGAGTTCCTTTTGCCGATCAACTGGAAAGGGTTGCGCTAAAAAATCCTTTTTAGGCTGATTACCCGAAGCGACAACCGCTTCTACGAGAGGAACGAGCCCGTTTCGCAGCGATTCAAAAATGTGATCGATCGTTTTAACGGTCAGACCGGGTTCGTACAAATCAAGTAATGCATCATATTTATTGTGACGAATACCCCAATACTCAATAAAGTGACGTTTATAGTCAACTATTTTTTCAAGATACGGTTGCAACATTGAGAAGTCACTTTTCGCTTTTGCTTCTTGCCACACGCTTTGCGCTTCAGATTGGAGAATGACATACGCTTTATATTCTTCAGCCGGAATCGACACATTATGATCATATTCTTTTTGAGATTTTTCAATCATTTTCTTGGTAATCAAACTTAGTTGTTCCTGTACCGTTGGATCGGTGAGCGCATCTATGTATCCTTTCATTTCATCTGACGTCGATCGCTTGAACACTTCTTCTGAAAGTGTTCCAATTACCTCTGCCCTTTGTTTCACACCCTTTTTGGGGGCACCTGTGCGCAGATCCCATTCTGCCAATGCAATGGATTCATTAAAATCCATAATCTTTTTTACATAGTGCTTGTATGAAGCGACCACTTCATTTGTTGTCATGGCAACCGTCCCTTTTCTTCGTCATAAATGCGGATTTTATCCATTCATTCTCTTTTTTACAGGCAATGTCCTTCTTGTTTTCCGAAGAAGCTTGCGGTTTGAGCGGTTAATCCGAATACTTTTTTCCAAAATATTGATAGAAATCGGTACGGATCCGTCCATTATAGAGCTTTCTTTTTTTGCTGGCCGGACGCCCGAAATCGGATTCAAATTGCGCGTAGGAAGAAATAAAATAAAACGACCAGGTCTTGTTTGTTTTATACAATCGGCCTAATGAACGGCATATTTCTCTAATTTGCTGCTCGCTGCCCATTCGTTCACCATACGGCGGATTCCCAATCATACACCCGTATTTGCTTTGCGTGGTAAAATCAGCAACCTGCATCTGTTTAAATGTGATCAATCCGCTAAAACCCGCTTCTTGTGCGTTATATTCTGATAATTCAATCATATTGTGGTCAATATCACTGCCCATAATCATTAACGGTTGATCATAGTTTGCTTTACTTTCGACTTCATCACGGGCGCGCGTCCAACACGTTGGATCAATAATCGGCCATGACTCTGAAACAAACGAACGATTAAATCCAGGCGCAATATTCTGTCCAATCATAGCAGCTTCGATGGGGAGCGTTCCTGAGCCGCAAAAAGGATCAACGAACGGCTGATCCGGCGTCCAGCGGCTTAATAAAATCATGGCACTTGCTAATGTTTCCTTCAGAGGCGCTTCGTTATGCAGGCGTCTGTATCCGCGCCGATGCAAGCCATCGCCAGATGTATCGATCGAAAGCGTGACCTGATCTTTATCCAAGGCAACCTGTATCTTATACATCGGTCCGTCTTCTTGAAACCATTCTTTGTGATAGTGCTGTTTCAAGGATTCAACAATTGCTTTTTTGACAATCGCTTGGCAATCGGGAACGCTATGTAAAACAGATTTATGGGATTTCCCGGTTACCGGAAATTGTGCTTGCTCAGGAAGCAAATTGGCCCAAGGCAATGCTTTGGTTTGTTCGAATAAACTGTCAAAAGTGACCGCTTTAAAATAGCCAACGCGAAGTCGGATTCGGTCTACCGTCCGCAACCATAGATTGCTTCTGCAAAGATCGATGGGGTCGCCTGTAAAGATTATCTTGCCATTTTCGACCTTCAGATCATTATATCCTAAATCTTTTAATTCACGAGCTGCAACAGCTTCAAGTCCCATCGCAGTTGTGGCAATGAGCGTCCATTTTTGTGTCATCAATAGAATCCCTTCTCAGGTTAATTGCCGTAACTAGCAAAAAAAGCCCTAAAATGGGCTTTTTTTCTTTAATATAAATGCATTATCCATGTTCTGTAAGCCATGTTCTGTACTTTCGCACTCAAACGAAGCAAACTGCTTCTCGTACAAAAGCGGTAATCATCTATCTACAGAATCATCTGTCCCTTTTTCCGTTTGGTTCCTTCCAAAGGGGTCCTCTACCAAGTTTGAGTTTCCCGCTCGAGGGGTTTACCGCGTTCCACTTCTTTTGTTTCCAAAAGACATCGTCACTATGGCACTTTATGGGATAGCAAGCCATATTCCAAAAGGAACACAGGCTTCTCTCCCGCCGTTAGTCCAGATCACTCTGAACTACCCTGGCTTATGACTTCGCCAGGCACGAACACTACGGTCATCACAGACCGTGCGAGCATGGACTTTCCTCTATATTCACAAGGAATACAGCGATTACCCGAACATAAATAATGTCACAAGTAGATATTATAATCTCATTTTACTAAAGAAGCAACCCATATTTAACATATTTTTTTATTCACCAAGGCGATTCCCGAAAACATGTTTTTCGAGATTAGACAACCGCTTCAGAATATCATAATTCGTGAGGCCTTGGTTTTCCAATGGTTTCGAAGCTCTTTGTTCCTCCCCTTCCGTGACTTGATTTTTTAATCGTTTATTTTCTTCGCGCAAACGCTTAATTTCTGCATTGAATACGTCGTAATCGCTAATGATGATGTCAAGGAATTGGTCAACTTCATCTTGTTGGTAGCCATGAAACCCTGATTTGAATTCTTTGTGAAGAATATCGTTTTTGGTTAATCGAATCGTTTTTTGCTCCGCCATGCTGGTCCACTCCAAACTAATGATCTCTCGTCTTATTTTTTCAAATTTAATCTATGGTGTCAATGTTCGATTCAGTACTGTTTTCCTGTCAGCTCGGTATTTACGTGCGTTTGAGTGTTTGGGTTTCAAAGGATCGTGATGCATGCAAAGGTTTGTCACTGCGTCCAGTAATTCGGGTTTTGCTGCTGCAGATCCTCGGCAGCAAAGTCCAGATCGTAACGATTAATGATTTGGATGGGATAATCATGATTTCGCTTCTTACTTTTGGCCGCAGCTAAATAATACCTAGGTGTGCCTGGGGCTTCCTCATCATAAACAATCAGCATCGCTTCGGTCTTAGCGACAAGAAAATCATTTTTTAGGCGGAGCTGTGCGGGATTCTCGTAGGGGCGGTTGCTGATCACCCCTGTATAATCCGCCTGAGCAAGCACTTCGGCGTAAAGCTCTTGCTGCCACTCCTTATAATGCTCGTCTTGATTTAAAAAGGGCACAAGAACGGCTAAGTGCACATTCAGCTTCTCTTCGTCTCTTAATTCGATACAGACGCTTCCAGCCCACAGTTCAACACCCGTTTGTCCACTGATGACAAACCATTGGACACCTTGATCAGCAAATTCGCGCATGCTTTTCTTTAATGCGTAACGAATAACGGAGATCCCTTGATGATCTGCTGAGTATATACCGAGTTCATGTGCTTTGTAGCCGGTGACAAGGATCGCTTTTCCCTCTTCAGTCAAATCATTTCCCCCCTGTTTTTTAGATAACGCGAGAAAGTAGGCAAATTGTCGAATTGGTGCTGATTGATTAGGCAGAACATGACGAGTTATGGCGATTCCAGGCAATATCTGCGCTTGCCCGGGCAATAGTTGTATTTCTTCAAGAAAATTTCTTCGTTCTTTTCAGCTTTAATCGATTGAGCCGTTTCAAGTAGGCCGCCTCTTTAAGTGGGTACATCTTTTCGTCATTCCGCTGATGACCGAGCTGAGTCATCGCCGACATTGTATACTGAATTGCCCGTGAATAATCATGAAAGCGATGTTCCAATAGTTTGGCTGCCTCAATGGAAACCAATCCGCTCTCATCCCCTCCTGCAGCAATAACCGATTCAAAAAGCTTCAGAGACTGCTGATAGTCCCCCTTTCGCTTTAAACATGCTGCAAGCCGCGCCTTTGCTGGTAGCTGGAAAGCTGAATCCTTTCGAATGAGTGCTTCCCAAATGGTCTGGGCATGCGTGTGATCGCCAATCTGTTCAAACCAACGTGCTATTTCATAGTTTTCTTCTAGGTCAGTCTCTGCCTTACCAAGTATTTTATTTGAGAGGTGGATGTAAAGACTGACCAAAGTGAGCACATCTTCCCGATTATGCTCAATGATTCCCTTAACTAAGCCCGCCTCAGGATGCTTAAGAAACTGGAAGTAAAGAAAGGGAGCCAATTTCCCCGGCACATCTTTTTCTCTGCCCATGGATAAGAGGTTCGACTCGATGGATTGAAGCCGTACCGACTCCAAGCGATTCTTCCAAAGACGGCGGGACGCATGCAGAAGATCAAAATGACCAAATGCCGGCAGTTTCGGCACTTGATCGCGAACAAATTGATGGCGTGTTTTTACTCTTGGCCAGTCAAACGCCTTGCCGTTAAACGTCACCAAATGCTTTAAAGATGTGCAGTCCTTTAAAAAGGAATCATAGAATGCGGCCTCGTGACCTGGTCCTGGTAAAAAATATTGTTTTAATTCAAGAAAGCGATCCGTCAATCGGGCGAGACCGATTAAAAAAATCATTTGCCCGGAGCCTGAACCTAATCCAGTGGTTTCGGTATCAAAAAAAAGCAGATCTTCTGCATGTAATCCTTTAGCTGATAATGGATGTGCCGCGCCAAACGTTTGCCACGAAGCAACGGTTTGCCATAGGTCGTCTAATGCGTACGGGCCGATTCGTGTTGCTAAGGGCAAGCGTTCGGAATGAACAAGGACGTATTGATCCTCAAAAGTTCGTAAATCAGCGTCAAGTGCTACAGCCGCACGTCGGATCGCTTGGTTTTGTCGCTTGTCATCGAGTGTCTGATCCAGTTGTTGCGGATTCGGCGATGATTCCTTGGCTCCTCGGTTCTGCTCATGCAGCTGTTTCCGATAGAGTTTTAATTTTTGTGCGAGTGACACGTTGATCGTTCCTTTAGCAATCGGATTAATGCTTGTTTTGCCGCTCTGCCCTCATTAACAAAACCGATGCAAGAAGGACAACCGGATTCACAAGGGCAGTTTTGCGCCATATCGCTTGCTTTCTCAAGCAGTCTTGGCATTAGCTGATACAGATTTTCACTTAATCCGACACCGCCGGGGTATTTATCATAGATAAATACAGAGGGTTTCTCATTATGCGGTGCTTTAATCTTCGGTACAACCGAGAGATCATTTTGGTCACATAACACGAAAAGCGGTGCCGCATGGCGAAGCAAATGGCTCAGACCGACCAAAGCCCCTTGAAACACATTCTTGCCGAATTGATCCAAATAGATCGGATCAAAACTAATCCATGCAGCATTGGTGTGCATTTCCAGCTCCGGAAGATGTATCTTTCCCCATCCGATATTTTCATAGGTTTCAAAACGAATTTTTTTAAAAATAGTTGGCAAGGCACGTACGGAGACATCGCCATAGCCCTTTTCAATGTGTGCATTGTCAAAGACTGCATGTTTGTCCATCGCCAATACATCGAGCTGGACGGCAAGATCCGAATCCGTA
Source organism: Sporolactobacillus inulinus (assembly GCF_006539285.1). Lineage (GTDB taxonomy): Bacteria > Bacillota > Bacilli > Bacillales > Sporolactobacillaceae > Sporolactobacillus > Sporolactobacillus inulinus. The sequence continues at coordinate 54,350 of NZ_BJMS01000009.1, read as the reverse complement.
TAGTAGTTGACATTCACTTTTCGCACGTAGGCCTTCCGTTCAATCAAATCCAGGTCATCCACGTGATACTGAGCGCCTTGATGGATGTAAATTGCGTCTTCATAAAGCATGGTCATGGCACCGAAGCGGTCTTCTTCACCAATCACTTTCGCATGGCCTTGATCGGTGATGTCAATAATAGCAAACGAATCTTGAGCAGCTGATCTTAAGTTGACATTATTTGCCGGGAACCCGTCGCTCATCCAATACCACTTGCCACGTTGGTAATGCAGCAAATCTTCATCGGTTAAGTAGTCACAAAGCTCATCCACGTGTTCGCTTCCGAACCGTTCGCCCTTTTTGAAAGGAAGCTCATAAGCGGCACACTTAATATGTTCCATCAGAATCATAATGTTATCCGGATTAATTCGCACGCTCTCTGGTTTTCGTGAGAAGAAATAGTCTGTATGATTTGCCATGTACTGGTCAAGCGGATTCGATGAGGTAACCATGATAATTACCGCGTCTTCCGATCTTCTGCCGGCTCTTCCTGCTTGTTGCCAAACACTTGCCATATTTCCAGGATATCCGGTGAGAATACAAACTTGAAGCTGACCGATATCAACACCAAGTTCCAATGCATTGGTAGTAACCACGCCCATAATCTCACCTTGACGCAGTCCTTTTTCAATGGCCCTGCGTTCAAGAGGCAAATAGCCGCCTCGATATGCTCGGATTGGCGCACGATCTTGTCTGCCACTGTTTATTTTTTGGAGGTGACTGACAAGAAGTTCAACCTTTAATCGGCTTTTTGCAAAGACAATCGTCTGTATTTTATTCTTTAAAAAGTCACCTGCAAGACGAACCACGGAATGTGTTTCATCCTCGCGCACATTAAGCTGCTTATTGGTAACCGGAGGATTGTAGATTAAGAAGTGTTTCTTTACGCTTGGTGCCCCATTGCGGTCAATAAGAAACATTTTGCGTCCGGTCAGCGCTTCGGCATGTTCTCTCGGGTTTGCAATCGTCGCAGACGTACAAATAAATTGAGGATTGCTGCCGTAATAGCGGCAAATACGCTTCAGTCTGCGTATGACATTGGCTACATGACTGCCAAATACACCGCGATACGTGTGAAGCTCATCAATCACAACAAAGCGCAGGTTTTCAAATAAAGAGACCCATTTTGTGTGATGCGGTAAAATAGAGGCATGCAGCATATCCGGGTTGGTCATCACAATTTGACCGGCTTGGCGGATCTTTTGCCGGATCGATCCGGCAGTATCGCCATCATAAGTATGACTCTTGATTGGCAGTCCGACCGCATCAATGAGGTCAGCCATCTCATTCTTTTGATCCTGAGCCAATGCTTTTGTCGGAAAGAAATAAAGCGCTCGGCTCTCCGGATGCGCAATCATGGTCTGGAGAACCGGAAGATTATAGCACAAGGTCTTTCCAGAGGCGGTCGGCGTGACAAGGACGAGATCTGAACCCATCATTGCAGAGTTATAGGCTTCCGCTTGATGGGTATAGAGCGAATTGATCCCGCGCCGACGCAAAGCATCTTTAAGATGCTCGTCCAAAGAGTCTGGAAACGGTGCGGTATGTGCTTCTCGCCCCGGTATCGTTTGCCAATGCGCCGTATTCTGATCGTTTTTCAATCGATGAAGAAGTTCCTCTATGGTTTGTTTTCCGATCAATTGGGTCACCTCTAAATCTTAATGATGCTTTGACGTTCTTTTGTTCACTATTATAGCATAACGAATAAATGTTCGCTATTTTTGATTCACTGTCCTCGATGCCGGTTTGTTTATGAAATATGCGCTTAAAAATGAAAACGTTCCGCACTGCTTCGTCTCGGTGCGGAACGATACTCACTGGATCGTGTTCGATTTGTTAAACCCGTACATAGTCTCATGGAAGCGGTCGATGACTGGACAAAGCAGATTTTACGCATTTTACTTCCGGTGCCCAGATCCTGTCACTCAACTTCTTTCAGCATAGCGATAAATTGCTCGACTTTTGTCCAATAGAAGTCTGGTTTCGCCGGAAATTCACTAGACTGTGCCATTTCCAGCCATTGTACGGCAGCGGTATGAATGCCTGCGGCTTTACCGGCCAATGTATCACCGTTCGCATCGCCAATATAGATGGATTCTTCCGGCTGCGCGTCAAATTTTTTGAGCGTCCGGTTGATGCCTTCAGGGTCCGGCTTGGGAACAGCGACGTCGTCTCCGGTAATAATGCTGTCGAACTTACCGCCAAAACCGAGTTTCTTCTCGGAAATGAGATAAGACCTTCTTGCTTTTCCTGTAATTAAACCAATTTTGATGTTGCGTTCCCGCAACAGATGCAACAGTTTGAAAATTTCCGGATTCTTTTCCACATAAGCGTCATGTTGCTTCTCGTAGATAACGAAGTAGAATTCAACGGCTTCGGCAACGTCTGCCTGGTTGGTGAGATTCATCGAAATCATCTTTTCTTCCGGCGGGCCAAACATCGCAATGACTTCGTCTGTCGTTACAGTTCTGCTGTCAAATCTTTTGAAAACTTTTTTCATTGCATGGACGGTAAGCGGAAGTGTATTTGCCAGCGTTCCGTCAAAATCAAAAAGTACATTGTGCAGTCGCATGAAATCATGCCTCCAAGTTCAAGTTTGCAAAACATCTAACTAAGACTAGTATCCTATCAAACAGAAACATTTGTCAAAGTGTTTTGAAGTCGGCTGCCAAATAAGTCAACGATTAACAAAGGACTGAACGTCACGTGACAAATGCGCTAATGCATCACGATCAATTGAAAAGCCTATGCCGGGACGATCCTTTGGAACGGAAATGACGCCATGATCGACTGTAATTGTTGGCGAAATAAGATCGCACTTCCAGTAGTGATCCGAGCCATAAAAATCGCCGGGTAATGTAAAACCGGGGAGTGTTGCAAGTGCCAGATTATGCGCTTTTGCAATGCCAAACTCAATCATTCCGCCGCACCAAAGCGGAATCGAATGTTGGAGGCAAAGCTTATGAATACGCGCAGCCTGAGCCCATCCGCCAACGCGGCCCATTTTTAAAGCAACAACTTTTGCGCTTTGGAGCATAACGGCGCTTGCAGCCGCAGCGTAGGAGCTAATGCTCTCATCTAGACAGATCGGTGTTGCCAGTTTTTTTTGCAGTACTGCGTGTTCCGAGAGATCATTATAGGCTAGGGGTTGTTCGATCATCATTAGTCGGTAGCGATCCAGTTCGCGAAGATGGTCTTTATCCCGGATTGTGTAGGCTGAATTTGCATCAGCCATGATGGGAAGATCAGGAAATGCTGCACGGATTCCTTCTAACAACGGTCGGTCATTTTTCCGTGATATCTTTATTTTATAACGCTTATAGCCTTTTTTCAGCAACTGCTCGATTTGACGGACCGCCTGTTCCGGTGTGGCTGCGGTAATGACTGCGCCAGCGTCTACCTCTGCTTTGCCCCCGCCAAATAGTTCCCCAAGATAAGTATTCGTTTGTTTTGCATAGAGATCCCAAACCGCTTGGCCGAGCCCTGATTTAGCCATCCGGTTGCCGCGCACTCCAGACCATATTTGCTCTAATTCTTCTGGATGTTTTATCGGAACATGGAGCAGAATTGGGATTAGGAACTCTCGCAACACGTAGCGGCAGGTTTGAATCGTTTCTTCAGAATACCAGGGGGATGAAAAAGGATCGGCTTCGCCGTAGCCGATCCGGCCGTCAGTGTCCATGACCTCCAAAATCAATGCTTCACGCGTCGACACCTGTTGCAAATGCGTGGTGAAGGGCATCTTCAGCGGCGAAGCGATGAGGCGCATCGTTACCGAACGAAGCTTCATGCTCTTCCCTCCTCGGCCGATGCAGAAAATCGGTGAATAAACGAAACCAATGCGCTTTTAAACGGTTCCGGTTTCTCTAAATGAACCGCATGTCCGGCATTCGGGACCACGCACCATTCTGCAAGCGGCAATGCCTGCTCCATTTCAGAAGCAATGGTACAAAATTTGCGATCACGGGCTCCGGTGATCAAAAGAGTCGGTACATGCAATGTTGCCAACTGAGTCCACCAAGACGGCTGAGCTCCGGTTCCCATACCAATTAAACTGCCGGCCAGTCCATGTTCGCTATTGGCCAATCTCTGATCGCGTAACGATGATCGCACGGTCTTAGGCAAATCTTTTTGCGAGGCGAACAACGGAATGTTTTCCCAATCGTTAACAAAAGACAAAAGGCCATAATTTCTGATCCGCGCTGCAAGATGAGCATCTCGATCACGTCTTCTCTGTCGCTCCGTCTCCGTTTTCAAACCTGGCGAGGCGCTCTCAAGGGTCAATGTTCGGACACGTTCTGCAAACATACATGAAAAACTAAGCGCAAGCCTTCCACCCATTGAATAGCCGACGAGATGTATCGCATCAAGCTTCAGAACGTCAAGCAGCGCCGCAAGATCTTTTGCTGCTTCGGTGATCGCGTATCTGTTTGGACGTTCAGGGCATTCGGTCAACCCATGCCCGATAATATCGACGGCGATCAGCCGGATCTTTTGCTCTGCTGCCTCTTTTTCAAGAAAACGCCATGTCGTTGAACTTCCTGTAAACCCATGAAGCAAAAGTACCGGTGTTCCGAAGCCGGTTTGTTCATAATGATAGTCAACGCCGCGCAATTTAATCTTCAACGGAATTTACCTCCTTAAAGCGTTTAACTAGGCGTGACCGCAGTTCTTGGTGTTTCCGCACATTATCGCGACGCTTTGTCGGCACCTCGATGATTGTTATTCCCTCTTCTTTTATCGCTTTACTAAATGCTGCGTCAAACATCGGCCAATCAACGACCTTTGTATAGCGAGCACCATAAAGCATTGCTGCATGAGAAAAGTCGAGACCGTGGGGCGTTCCGAACAGTGATTCAAAATAAGTTTCTTCGGATGCTTGCGGTAAAAATGAGAAAATGCCGCCGCCGTCATTATTAACCAATACAATGGTTAGGTTGGCCTGGTTCTGTTTTGCCGCGAGTAATCCATTCATACTATGGAAAAAGCTAAGATCGCCAAGTGCAAGAATCGCTCTCCCTTTTGACAAAGCGACACCGACTGCCGTTGACACGACCCCGTCGATCCCGTTCGCTCCTCGATTCGCAAACACATGAGCCGCTTTTGAACTAGTGAACATAAAAGTATCAAGTTCGCGAATCGGCATGCTATTTCCGACAACGAGATCGGCTTGTTCCGGTAACTGTTCGCACAGTTTCAAAAACAGCTTTTCTTCACTAAGCATGGAATCATCACGAATCGATTGCAAGGTTGATCGAGTCAACGCGTTAATCTTCTGCCACGACGCTGCCCAGGCAGCATTTACATTTTGATTGATTTGAGACAGCATGTGCTCACAAAAGTACTGCTCATCACAATAAACCATATGTGTTGCTTTGCAGGCAGGATCTCTCCAGTCCGCTCCTGCATCAATAACCAGATTGGCACATTCCTGCTCTTCCATCCACTGTTTAACGCTTTTACTTACTGGCGGTGCGCCAAAACGGATGATTAAATCCGGCTTCAAGCATGAAACAATTTCGTGACAGCGCAAAAACAAATCATAATTCTCAATGACTAATTTTTGCTCATGCGTACCGCGGCGAAGCTGTGATAACGGATCCGCGAGAATGGGAAAGCCAGAGTGACGGGCTAATGCAAGGATACTCGAACGCCCCTCCCCTGCCAACGCGCCGCAAATAATGATCCCGCGCTGGGCAGCGTTAATCCGGGCGGCAAGTTCTTGAAGCTGGTTTACAGTTAGAGACAGCTTGCCTTGAGTAACCGATGGTGCGGCCGTGACGCCATGCGCATTATTATTGACTTGATGAAGCAATAGATTAGGGACAAGCGGTTCGCGAAGCGGAACATTAATATGTACCGGTCCTTGTGGCGTGCGAATTGCACATGCAACAGCACGACTGGCCATGGCTTGGTTGTAATGGAGCAGACTTAAATCATGTTCCGAAAACTCAAGCTGAAAGAATTGCTTAACATGTCTGCCGTACATGTCCGTTTGATCTATCGTTTGAGGCGCAGCAACTTGCTGCAATTCATAGGGACGATCCGCAGTGATTACAACTAACGGTACACGGGCCAAAGAAGCTTCAATAATTGCCGGATAATAATTTGCGGCTGCAGTTCCGGAGGTGCAGACTAAGGCAGTAGGTTTACCGGAGGCCTTAGCAAGACCAAGTGCCAAAAATGCAGCGGAACGCTCATCGATATCCAAATGAGTAGTAAAATCCGGATGCGCTTCAAAAAGCATGGAAAGCGGTGTTGAACGTGAACCTGGGCTGATGACAACGTGACGCACCTTGTGTTCATAAAGAGTCTGAATGAATGATGACAAATAATTTGTGAGCAAGTCTTGATGATTCATAGTGTCCCCCTAATCAATGCATGCTGCATCGGTTGAAACTTAACGTCCGTTTCTTGATATTCCTGAATTGGATCTGAATCGGTCAGAACGCCGCATCCGGCAAACAATACAGCTTCATTGCCGCGAAGCAGCGCAGCACGTATACCGACATCAAATTCACCGTGATCGCCAGCATCAACCCAACCGATCGGAGAAGCGTAAAAACCGCGGTCCATTGCTTCATGCGTACGAATCCAAGCCATAGCATCTTTTTTTGGCAATCCGCCAAGGGCTGGAGTTGGATGCAGTCGAGCGACCAGATCAATCAACGATGTTGCTGATTTGCATCGTCCTTTAACCGGTGTATACAAATGTTGGATATTCTTGTTTTTCATTAGGACCGGTTGCTTGGGGATGGACAAGCTTGTACACAACGTATTTAAAGCGGCACGTACCGATTCAACCACATACTGATGCTCCTTAAAATTTTTGCCGTCATTTAACAGCCACTTACCCAGCAGATCGTCCTCGTGTTGCGTTTTTCCACGTGCAGCTGAGCCGGCCAGACAAGCCGATTCAATCGAACGCCCGTTTTTTTTGATCAGTCGTTCCGGCGTTGCCCCGATAAATGCTGCCGAACCCTTTTCCAGGCAAAAAATACAGGTTCCCTTCTGCTCCTCGCTCAAGACACGCAACAATGCATGACTAGAAAGCTGCCTTTGAAAGATTAAGCTTCGTGCGCGTGCCAATACTATTTTTTTCATCGGTGTCTCTTGCATCGTTTGCACCGCCTTAGCAACCAACCGACACCATGTATCTTGATCGAGATCCTTCTGATCCAGAAGCTGCTGATCGTGCGTGTCCGTCGCTGCATGGAACCCATTATCAAATAGTTCATTAGGCTGAGCCTCCAAAGCGCCCACCCGTTCAGCAGCGTCATCATTCGGTCTGCACAAAATGGTGTGTGTGAAATAGCAGTGACCGCGGTGAACGGTCAACAAAAACTCTGGAAGGATAAAATAAGCAGAGCCGAATTCCTGCCACATCGCTGAGCGTTCCTTCTTTGAATCAAAAGCAAATCCGCCTAAAAAAACCGCTCCTGTACCCGCAACATGCTGCGCCCCCACCGTATAGGCGTTACGAAAAAGGCGCGCTTGTGCTTGTCTAACCTGCACAGCGGCATCTTCACTTTGGGTCGCGATCATGGCGGTGATCCCGGCGCCAACCAGCTGCAATTCTCCCGATGAGTCGCTCCAGTAACAACGCTGACCGCTATATGATCTTCCCGTACGTTGATAGAAATCAAGCGGTAGAATCCGATTCAGTTCTTCTATTTTACTAACCACACAAGACTGATGCGATCGACGTGCATGATCAATCGCTGCATGGACTGTTTCTGATAAAGATGTAACATTTCCAATCAAATAAATCACCTGTTATCGTTTACAATGTGAACATATTATGTCTTTTTAAAGATAACTCTTCTCATTTAGATCTGTCAATTTGCAGGTTTTCGGTGACTGCTTAATCCTAAATCTTGTCCTTAATTAATATAATCCATGAGACGGTGATCATGGAAAGGATTAAGAGGCTATGTTCTACAGAAGAAGGCACGCGCCACATCCAATCGTATACTGCACTGCACTCTATATTCTCATCAGCCTGCTTTTATTTATAATCACAAAACGCAGCGTCCATCTTGTCGTTCTTTGGAACGTATTTTTGGCCAATCTCCCTTTGCTTCTTGTTTTCTTTATGTGTCTTGAAGACCAGCGGCGCGACACCTTTCGGACCGGATTGCTCGGCGTTCTCTGGCTGATTTTTTTCCCGAATGCACCCTATTTGATCACTGATTTTATTCATTTACAGCACATTACTTTTTACACAAACGAAACGCCAAACCTCTATACGACCAATTTTTGGTCATGGTTGGGACTGTTTCAAATTGGCGCTGCGGTTTTTATCGGTCTCTTTTCCGGTATGCTGTCGCTTTGGATCATTCATCACCGTTTTCTAAAACGACTCATTTCGCCAATTGCTGAATTCGCGTTGCTCATGATCTTTATCTCAAGCGGTGCTGCCGTCTATATTGGACGCTTCTTGAGGCTTAACTCTTGGGATCTCTTTTACCCGGCACATTTTATCACACAAATTACCGGACATATCAACTCATTTTCGATTGCCTTTTCGTTGATGTCTGCTGCTGCTGTTGGTATTGAATATTGCTTTTTCTCAGTACTGCTCATGACAGCGGCAAAAATCAGCCGTCTGCATCGATAAAGTATTGCCACGATTGGCAAGCGTTCAGTGAATTGATCAGTAAAATCAAATTAACGGACGAAACATTTATGGAATTGTATTTACGCGCGATTCGATGGCAACATTCCTTAAAAGAATAAAAGGATCTCGTTGACAACTTACGAAGCGAATTGATCTCGGTACATTGTGAAATAACGCCCTTTTTTCTCAAAAAGCTGTTAAGGATACGTTAGGTTCCTATTTAGAAACGCTTGAGCAAATCGAAGAGCGCGATTCCTGACCCCTTCCTTCGCGTTAACGCTCGGGTGTTTTACATGCTTGACTACCGTATGTGCGGGTCCGCGCTTGCCGTGATGCACACAGCCCATTTTTCATTTATTGATCCGTACTATAGGATTCGATGAGCGGATAGCCAAGCATAGCCATTTCCAAACAATGTCGCCGCTGCGGTTGAAAATAATCTTCGCCAAGAATATCACTGATTTTCTCCAATCGATTGTATAAGGTTTGTCGATGAATGAACAGGCGCTTGGCCGTCTCCCCTTTTGAACCCATACATTTGAAATACATTGCTAACGTGTCAATAAGATGGAGATGATGTTTGTTTTCATAAGCAATCAGATCACCCAGCTGATCCTGAACGAAATCGCTGAGGATCGGATAGGGTACCGCATGGAGCAGTTGATACACGCCGATACTCGCATAGTAATGATTCTGTTTCATTGCCGGAACCGTTTGTGAAAGTTCGATCACTTGAAACGCTTCTTTAAAACTGATCCATGCATCAAGAAGCATTGTTCTAGATTTGCCAAAGCCAATATGAAAATGGAAATGAGGCCATGCTTGATTGATGTATTTATTCAAACCGTCGATTAATCCCTGGATTTTCTGGTACAGACTCGATTCCGAATCTTTTCCAATTCGTGCTTTGGCACACAGTAAATAGATTTGATTGTTTTTCATCATCAATACATGATGCATTCGATCCCGTTTTAAAAGCGAACGAATCAGTACTAAAATATCTTGATTACGCGATTCCATGCGCTCGGGCCCCGCTTCAATAACATTATGTTCAAATTCAATGATTCCGCCAACAAAAATATACTTTTCACCATTTGGCGACGGCAGTCCCATACGCATTTGCGCCTGTTCCTCACTGTCAATGCTGCGATTGAGAATATCCTGAATCAACTCATTCTGATTGCTGAGAATTTTCTCTTCAAGAAACTGTGTGCGAAGCAAAACCGTCGCGACAGCCTTAGATGTATAGTCCACTAATAATTTCATATATTCCGTAGGATGTGCTTGGTGCAAAAGCATGCCGACATAGGAAAACACCTGACCGAAACAAACGACCGGCTGAATGAGAACGTAGCGATGCTCATCCATTTTCCACAGTTCCGTTTCCTGGATCTGATCAAAGTGCTTCATCTGTTGATCACAAAATGTATTGATCTCTTCACGCGTCTCCTCGGGCAAAGGCGGAAAATATGTGTTGGCTTCTAAGCGGGACAAATACAAAATCTGATGTTCGGAATAGCTTTGCAGCAAACGCAGAATGGCTGGGATATCTGTACTCTGCAAGATGAGCTGCTGCTGCTGCTGAGAGAATTGCTCTATTTTTTTCAGCAGTCCGAAATGTTGGTTAATGATGTGTGCATGAATGTCTTGGGTGATTTCTTCAAAACGAACCGGCTGGCGGAACAGAATCAACGGAAAATCATACGAATCGCACAGATCAATAATTTGATCAGGTATTTCATCCACGGTCGTACCGAATTCAATGCATAATCCTGCAGTTTGGTGCTCAATGATCTGTCGCATGTACTCGATCCCCGATTTTGCGGATCGCTTCAACCAAAGTCCGGTTGTCAGAATTAGGTCATGTTTGCTGACATAAGGAGCCGCATGAATGATTTCTAGAATATGTACCCAGCGTACCTCACGATAAATCCCTTGTGCACCGGCAAGTACAATGGCACGTTGAAAAAGTGGACGGTTAAGTACATCACGAACACAAAACGGTATTTCATCCATGTATGAATACCTCCTAAAAGTGCCTATAAGCGGCTGCGTGCTGTCATATTATCTAACACGTACATCAAATGTCAAGTAAATTGCCAAAACTGTAGACAAAACGTACGATGAAAAACTGTTTCATTGTTTGTAAGATTCTAATTAAAGGATAACACATACTGAATCGATTCAAGCAGACGAAAAGCAAGAAATCGACGTATCTGTTATTCAATGATTCTATCAAAAAATAACTGGGAGGGCTCTAATCAATGATTATCGGTATTCCAAAAGAATTGAAGAACAACGAACGTCGTGTGGCGATCACCCCTGCAGGAACCTATCACTTGGTGCAAGAAGGCAATAATGTCTATGTAGAAACAAATGCAGGCGCAGGTGCAGGATTTTCCGATCAACAGTATGAAGAAGCGGGTGCAGTGATTACCTCGGCTGAAAAAGCATGGTCTGCCGATATGGTGATTAAGGTTAAGGAACCGGAACCGGAAGAATACCACTTCTTCCATGAAGGACTGATTCTGTTCACCTACCTGCATCTTGCCCCAGCTGTTGGCGCTGAGCTGACTAAGGCACTCGTCTCAAGCAAAGTCGTTTCAATCGCTTATGAAACGGTTCAGCGTGCAGACCGAGTACTCCCGTTACTTCAGCCGATGAGTGAAGTGGCCGGAAGAATGGCAGTTCAGATTGGTGCACAATATCTTGAAAAGTTCAGTGACGAAGCAGGAAAAGGAATTCTTCTTGGCGGCGTCCCAGGTGTCTCTCGCGGTAAAGTGGCAGTAATTGGCGGCGGTATTGTCGGGACAAACGCTGCGAAAATCGCAGTGGGTCTCGGTGCCGATGTGACCATCCTTGATATCAGTGCAGACCGTTTGCGTGAACTTGACGACATCTTCGGCAATTCGTTGAATACCTTGATGTCAAATCCATACAACATTGCAGAAGCGGTTAAAGAAGCGGATCTTGTTGTCGGATGTGTTCTGATTCCGGGCGCGAAAGCACCGAAACTAGTGACAGAAGAAATGGTTGCAACGATGAAAGAAAACTCGGTAATTGTCGATGTTGCAATCGACCAAGGCGGTGTTGTTGAGACATCGGATCACAGTACAACCCATGATGATCCGACCTATGTAAAACACGGTGTCATTCATTACGCGGTTGCCAATATGCCGGGCGCCGTGCCGAATACATCAACCTTAGCTCTGACGAACGTAACGATTCCTTATGCAGCAAAAATCGCGAGCAAAGGTTATATCCAAGCGTGTCTTGAAGATGAAGCCTTACTAAAAGGTTTGAACACGTTGGACGGCTACGTCACCTTCAAAGCGGTCGCTGATGCACATGGATTTGAGTACAAGTGTGCGAAAGATCTGCTGCAGGCAGCTAAGGTGTGATCGTCCAAGTAAGAATGATGTCATTTAATTAACTAGGAAACAGCGGCTCTTCATATTCATATCAACACCCTGCTCGTAATGAAGCAGGGTGCTTTTTTTCTGTAAATGAATTGCGGCATGAATTTTTTTATCGCACGAGAAACCCGGATTCATCCTCACGGAAATATGTTCTTACGTTTAGTTTACATAATCTTTTTTATGTTATAATTGTGGAGAAGCGTATTTTTTCAACCAACCCCTCTTATTGTTCTCGAACGTCGAGGTTCTTTTTTCCAGCCAATGCCCTCTTCAACAATAAGATGGCCATTGGGACATCTTATTCATCAATGAATGATTCATCAATGAATGATTAAACAAAAAAATGTACCGGCAATCCATTTACCGGTACACAGACGATCCTTATTCTTCTATTTAATATGCATTTGGCACTTACTTGCCGGTAACTACCTTGTCAATGCAAATTGTGACTCATAGAGCCGGCTATAGACGCCGCCACTCTTGATCAGTTGTTCATGAGTCCCCTGCTCGCTAATTCCATTTTCGGTCACAACGACAATTCGATCTGCATGCTTTATCGTGGCTAGACGATGGGCGATGATCAGCGTTGTACGCCCTTGCGATAATTCCTCAAGTGCTTGTTGGATTGCCGCCTCAGTCTCTGTGTCAAGTGCCGATGTTGCTTCATCCAGAATGAGAATCGACGGATCTTTCAAGAACATTCGTGCAATGGATAAACGCTGTTTCTGTCCCCCGGACAGCTTGACACCACGTTCGCCGACTACTGTATCCAATCCATCCGGCATGTTTGCGACGGTTTCTTCAAGTCGAGCGAGACGTATGACATGCCAAATGTCTTCGTCGCTCGCATCCAGTTTTCCATAAGCAACATTCTCGCGAAGTGTCCCTGAGAAGAGAAAAACATCTTGCTGCACCAAGCCAATATGATGACGCAATGAAGAAAGTTTGAAGTCACGGATATCGATCCCATCAATTAAGATCCGACCTTCATTAACCTCATAAAAGCGTGGCAGCAAACTGCACAACGTCGTTTTTCCCGCTCCGGTTGGTCCGACAAAAGCAACGGTCTCTCCTGGCTTTATCTGTAAATTGATATGGTTTAGCACCTGTTTTTTCCCTTCGTAACCAAAGCTGACATCCTGGTAATCAATCCGGCCTTGAATGGTTGCTACAGTAACCGCATTCGGTTTGTCAACAATCTCCGGAGCCTGATCTTTTAATGCCAAGAATCGTTTAAACCCAGCGATCCCTTTAGGATAAAGCTCAATAATTGCATTAAACTTTTCAATGGGTTGAACAAAAATATTCGCCAAGAGTAAGAATGCGACAAACTGTCCGCTGCTTAATTCGCCATGGAGCACAAACCAGGAACCGCTGACTAAAGTAAACAGAGTGATCAAGCGCATAAAGAAATAGTTCGTCGTCACACTTGTCGCCATAATTTTGTACGAGAACAACTTTGCCTTTCGGTACAATTTGTTGTTTTCTTTAAAAAGCTTTTTTTCATGGTTTTCGTTTGAAAAGGCTTGAACAACTCGGATACCGCCAACCGCATTTTCAACGTTGGCATTGAAAACAGCGATATCTTGATAAATTTTATCGGTTGCATGCGTCATTTTCACATTAAACAGAGTAATAAAAACACCAAGGATCGGGACGAGCAGAAAGGTAATCCAGGCCAGTTTCCAATTGATCGAAAGCATCAACGTGAAGGAACCGATTAGCGACATGAATGCAATGAAAAGATCCTCCGGACCATGATGGGCGGTTTCACCAATATCAAATAGATCGGTGGTCAGCCGTGACATCATGTGTCCGGTTTTATGATTATCAAAGAAATGAAAGGACTGACGCTGTATATGTTCAAACAGTTCTTGGCGGATATCGGTTTCAATACTGATTCCAAGCATATGGCCCCAATACGTTACAATATAATGCAAAATGGTATTTAGAACATAAAAAACGAGCAATCCTGCTGATGCGAGCACGATAATCGACCAATCACGTCCGGGCAGCAGCCGATCAATCATTTGATTAACCGCCACCGGGAAGACCAGCTCCAGCAGTGCAAGCAAAATGGCACAGGAAAAATCAAGAAAAAATAATTTCTTGTATGGTTTGTAATACGAGAAAAAGCGTTTTATCATGTGCACGCCTCGCCTTCCTATTAAATTAGATTTCCGTCATCCAGATCGAGCGGCTGGCATCCGAAGGCATCCGCCAGTCGCCGCGCGGAGACAGACTGACCGTGCCCACTTTAGGTCCGTCAGGAATGGCGGAACGTTTAAACTGCATCGCGAAGAAGCGGCGAATGAAAATCTGCAGCCATTTACGAATCGTCTCTTCATCATAGCAATCGGCAAATGCCTTCTTAGCGAGATAAAAAATTTTAACAGGCGGATAAGCAGCGCGTACAAAATAATAGAGGAAGAAATCATGAAGCTCGTAAGGTCCAACAATATCTTCCGTTTTCTGCGCAATTTTTCCTCTAACATCTTTCGGAAGCAATTCTGGCGTTACTGGTGTGTCGAGTACATCAAGCAGTATAGAGCGGATCTCAGCTCCCGTCTCTTCTTCAGCAACATAGTTGACAAGATAGCGAACCAACGTCTTCGGAACAGAGCAATTGACTGCATACATGGACATGTGATCGCCATTATAGGTGCTCCATCCCAGTGCCATTTCCGACAAGTCGCCGGTCCCGATCACAAGGCCCCCTTCCTTGTTGGCAATGTCCATTAGAATCTGTGTCCGTTCTCGCGCTTGTACATTCTCATAGGTCACATCATGAACATCCGGATCATGTCCAATATCTTTGAAATGTTGCAAACACGCGGCCACGATATTAACTTCGCGAAAATCCGTTTCAAGTTTTTTACAAAGTGAAATCGCATTTTGATAGGTACGGTCTGTTGTTCCGAATCCGGGTAATGTGATAGTAATGATGTCTTTTCGTGAATAGCCAAGCAATGCAAATGTTTTCGTGATCACGAGCAATGCAAGCGTCGAATCAAGCCCCCCGGAAATACCAATGACCGCTTTTCTTAGGCCTGTATGCTGCATTCGTTTTGCAAGCGCCGTTGCTTGTATATTAAAAATTTCGCTGCATCGCTGCTCGCGTTGTTTTGCATCTTCGGGAACAAATGGATGCTTGTCAATAAAACGATCAAAAATACCAAAATTGTTATTCTTAAATGAAAAGGACACGGTTCTGGCAGTCCAAGGTAAGGTCGTTGCCGCTTCACGGAAGCTGATGTTTTTGATGCGCTGCAAGTTCAGCCGGTCAAGGTCGATCAACGAGCTGACAACCTGATTGTCTCTTTGAAACCGTTTGTTTTTTTGCAGCATATTTCCGTTTTCAGCAATCAGCAACTCACCGCCGAATACAACATCAGTGGTCGATTCGCCGGTACCGGCTCCGGCATATACATAGGATGCCATGCACTTTGCACTTTGTGCCGATACAAGCGACTGGCGATAATCCGACTTACTGACCACTTCATTTGAAGCAGACAGGTTGCCAATAATCTGAGCACCTTGTAAGCTGAGAAAACTGCTCGGAGGGACAACGCTCCACAAATCTTCGCAAATCTCGAATCCAAATTGAACCGCACCGCTTTCAAAGCACAAATCAACGCCAAATGGGATCTCTTTTTGAAACGGCAAATTAATTGTCCGATTTCGAATGTCTTTACCTGAGGTGAACCAGCGTTGTTCGTAAAACTCTTCATAATTGGGTATGTAGCTTTTCGGCACAATCCCCAGTACCCTTCCGTCGAACAGAAGATACGCGCAGTTATAGACAGATGTTTGCGTATTAAGCGGTGCACCAACAGCAATCAGTATGTCCTTGCCCTTGCTGTAGGTGAGCAGCGCTTCAATCCCGCGTTCTGACTCATCAAGCAGCTGTTTCTGCAAAAACAAATCGGAACAGGTATAAGCAGTAACACATAATTCTGGAAAAACGACAAGTTTTGCTTGCTGATCTAGCGCTTCAGCAATACATTTTTTTATGTTTTCTATATTAACAGGAATATCTGCGACTCGTGTCACCGGACATGCGGACGCAACACGGATAAAGTTCATTGACTCCATTGCATTTACTACCTCCGAATTTCAATTCTTCACGATTCTATCATACCCTGAATGCCTAAACTGTACAAAGAGCCCCTCATTTTTCAGAGAGGCTGATCATTAGTCCATTCACACAATTAATATTATTTTATAGTGACTTCCAAAGTTTGTCAATAAAAGCAATAGGGTTCATTCAAGCGACCCAGCTTGAGCCTGCGCGACATTGATCAGGTAGTTCTGCACACGCAAGCCGATAATTTGTATGGCAGATAAAGCTTCTTGGCGGTTTTCCAAGCCGCTTGTCATGACCGTAACCGCCATTGAATGCTGTTTATAAACAAAAAAACCGGCATCATGATCAATTGCTTCCATCTCGCCCGTCTTATTATAGACGGCAACCGGTTGATCTTTCTCATCGAATAACCCGGGCAATTTATATCTGAATTGTTGTTTTAACAGCCATGATTGTGCTTCTTTTGGCAGAGCACCGCTTCCAATAAATAGTTGCTGAATCATTTTATTTGCATCGCGCGCACTGATCCAATTCGTCCGCCCTTCTTTTTGGGCGGCCTCATCCATCAATTTGCGTTCAATCTTGGTTTCAAGAAATCCTTGATCCTTCACCCATTTCTTCAGATTACTCAGCCCCAAAAAGTCGATCATTAAATTCGTCGCCGTATTATCGGATACATTGATCATTAGCGCCAAAAGGTCGCTCACTTTCCATTCCCTTGATGAGAGCACTTGAAGGACACCGGAACCGCCGACAATCTGCTGGTCATCAAAGCGAACCAACTGGTCAAGCAGCCGCTTATTTTGTTCACTTTTTTTAAATGCATAGAGCAAGATCGGCAATTTGATCAGACTTGCGGACAACATCGGTACTTCGGCTTGATAAGTAAACGAAAATCCATCGGAACCCTTGGCGGCAATTGAAATTTGATCATCGTACGGGCGCACAATTTTCATTAGATCCTTATGTAATTGATCGTTCAATACAACCAATGGCATGTCCCCTTTCAGTGCTTATGGATGCAAACTTGATTTACCCAGTCCAATATCTGCGAACGGCACATAATTCCCGTTCATATTTCGTTCCTTTTAATTCCGTAATGCTGACGATTGTGCCAGGTGTTGGCGAATGGATCATTCTTCCGTTGCCATAATAGATGCCCACGTGATGAACAGCACCCTTGCCATTCTCATAGGCAAAAAAAAGCAGGTCCCCGGGCAAGGCGGCTTCAATCGGTATAGCGGTTCCGCAAAGGGCTTGATCATCGGCATCACGCGGAATAAGGTAACCGCCCGCACGCAAAAGTGTATAGCTGAAGCCCGAGCAATCAAATCCATAAGCACTCATTCCTGCCCATAGATAGGGAAGTTCCAGAAAACGAACAGCATTATTGACGATCTCTTCCCCGCTTTGCCGATGTTGCTGATCCGGCATGAGCACATCCTGCTTCTTTAACAGCCCAGGTCCAATCGGGCTATCCACTTTAACAAAAGACTGCGCGTCTTCGATTAGCGGCAAACAAACAGAAAAACTCAAATCAAACCGTTTTCTTTGTGTCAGAGTATAAAAAGATGCGTACTTGCTTTGAACCATAATCTTCTTTTTATTTTCTGTTATCTCCGAACTCACAGACTGATTGAGCGGCATCCAGCCAGGGTATCCACGTGGATCCTTAAATGTGGCTTGACTTGGGAGACACACTTTCGCCCATGCCCCCTTCACTGAGTCAATGATGATCTCTTCACCAAATAGGACTTGAGTCTGAATTCTCTTTTCACGGCAAAGCGCAATCGTCTCATCGCGACTCATTTGATCCAACCATTCCGTCATATCAGGATGTTCCCGGAATGCTGCTTGATCAATCGATCGGATGGATTCAGGAGCAGACCAAATGGTTGCGACCGGAACCGCTGTTCTTCGCTTTTTCATGCAACTTCCTCCGTCAATTGGTTTTAACACTGCTGATTCCGAGTCCGGGATGATCCGGAAGCGAAATACAATTTTGCTTATATTCAGCGCCACCGGCAACTGGATTTTCAGCGAACATAAGCGGGGTATCCAAATCGCAGCGCGTAACGTTTGCCTTTGCAGCTGCAAAATGGCATGCTGCAGAAATCGCAACATTGGATTCCACCATGCAGCCGATCATACATTCGACTCCATAAGCTTCGGCAAGTGTGTTAATTTTCTCTGCTCCGCTGATGCCGCTTGCCTTCATTAACTTAATATTAACAATGTCGCAGCCGTGCATCGCCAATAAGCGTGCACAATCGGCGGGACTGAAGATACTTTCGTCAGCCATGATCAATGTATCCACATGCTCCGTAACGAACTTCATTCCTTCAAAATCAGCGGCGGGTACGGGCTGTTCCACCAATTCAATGGCTAAGCCCATATTTTCCATGCGGTGAATGGCGGCTACCGCTTCTTTTGCATTCCAAGCTTGATTCGCATCGAGTCTTAATTTTATTTGGTCACCGACCGCTTGTCGCAAAGCTTTGACACGTTCAAGATCCTCTTCAATTGTCCCGTTACCAACTTTGATTTTTAGTGTTTTAAACCCTTTTTCTACATAACCTCGGGCATCCTGTACCATCTCATCAACAGGGTTCACACTGACTGTAAAATCCGTTTCGAGCCGGTTGCTGTCGCCGCCTAATAACTGGTAAAGTGGAAGGCCCGCTCTTTTAGCGAGACAATCGTAGACGGCAATATCGAGCGCTGCTTTGGCACTGGTGTTGTGCATCATCGCTCGGTTAATCACGCGGTTGATTCTTTCTTTTTGTTCAATCGACATGCCGATAATAAGCGGACCTATCACACGCTTTACTGCATAATCGATACTTGCCAAACTATCGCCGCTGATCACATGTGTCGGCGGTGCTTCGCCAAATCCCACAGTCCCATCGTCACAGAAAACCATTACGATAATGCTTTCTGCTGTACTCACTGTACGCAGTGCTGTTTTAAAAGGTTTAATAAGCGGGATTGACAATTTCTTCGTCTGTATATCAATGATTTTCAACGTCTTCATCCTTTCACCTGACACTTCCAACCGTTTCCGTTCGTTCTTACATAACACCAGGCTGAATCCACAATTGCTTTCTGTCCGCATCGAGAAGCGCATCAACACCGAGCGGTACGGAAAAATTCGGCGCGCAGTGACCGATTAAAAAACCACTGACAGCCGGTTTTCCTAATCCGCCTAAGTAGGTTTGAAAAACCTCCTGGTAGGTCAGGCTGTCCGGATCATCTGAATTTTTTTGATGAAAATCGCCGATAACGAAACCGGTCGCCTGGTTTAATTTTCCGGACAAACGGAGCTGATTCAGCATACTGTCTACCCGATAAGGCGCTTCGCCAATATCCTCGATGAGCAATAAATTGCCCTTAGTATCAATTTCAAAAGGGGTTCCTAGTGAACTAACGAGCAGCGACAAGTTTCCGCCGACCAGTTTTCCTTCACTGCTGCCTGAACTGATACACTCCAGTGGAGACAAATGCTCATCGTAGCGAAGCGACATGGGCTGAAAAAGCTGGGAAAATAACTGTTTTGAAAGCAAAGGCGCATCAGGGTCGCCTAAGTCAGAAGCGAGCATTGGACCATGAAATGTAACTAAACCTGTCTTTTGT
Organism: Sporolactobacillus inulinus; assembly: GCF_006539285.1. Classification (GTDB taxonomy): domain Bacteria; phylum Bacillota; class Bacilli; order Bacillales; family Sporolactobacillaceae; genus Sporolactobacillus; species Sporolactobacillus inulinus. Next base: position 34,552 of record NZ_BJMS01000009.1, on the reverse strand, counting down.
CGAATGGCTGTATGTAGGTAAGTAATATCGCTGTATCCCCAAAACACCTTTGGATGGCTGCGCACCAATTCATAGTCGATACGCTCGGCAAAACGCGCGCAACCATATCCCCCTCGGGAACAGATAATTGCCCGAACCGAATCATCTGCAAACATCGTGTGAAAATCGTCAAGCCGCTCATCATCAGAACCCGCCAGATAGCCATATTTTTTCGTGCTTCCGGCACCTAGACGTACATGAAATCCGAGTTGCTTAAGCCATTCAATTCCTATGGTCAAACGTTCCCTATTTGGTGATCCGGCTGGACTGATTACACCAATTGTATCTCCTTCAAATAAACGACTCGGAATGATCATGTGTGCACCCCTTTCAAAACATAGAGATAAAAGACAAAATCCAGTCCCACAAATTGGTGAACTGGATTTTGTCTAGGCTTATTTAGACAAAGCAACGTCGCTTTGATACTGTTTAAACTTCTTAAGCGCATCACCAAAAGCAACGAGTAGCGCTTTTTGCGATGAACCAAAATAGCGTTTCTGAATCTCATTGAGCACATTCGGATCGTCCATGAAACGACCAACGAGCAAGGAGCGTACAAATCGTGACGTCAGTTTAATGGTCGCTGAACAATCCGCATCAATAATTCTTCCATTAGTCGGATCAACAACGAGTCCGATAAAGAATTGACTGTACTGAAAAGTAATCGGGTTCTTCTGGGATGATTTTGCATCCCCGATCAAATAAATCGTATCTCCAGGGTATGTCATAAAAAAATCCTTCCTCAATAGGATTCAGCTAATTGAAGTGGCCGACAAGCGGTTACTTTCGGATTCTTCAATTAAGAAAGCTTAAGGAACAACTCAAGTATATTCGTCAAAAGATACTTTGTCAATATTTAAAAAATTCAAGAATAGTTGTTTCCAATATCTGCAAGTGGTTGCAAGACGCTGCTCTGTCTGTATGAATCACCCACCCGGTGGAACACTAACTCCATCGAGGCATGCCTGTAAGAACGATTGGAGCTTAACGATGAAGAGAAGACAAGTTAACGCAAAATTAAACTTTTGGGGACAAACCGTAATCTTTCACAAACAACCTATTGTCATCGCATGGTGGTCCGCTGCGTTGCCTGGTTTGGGACATATGCTGCTTGATTTGCATCTGAAAGGCTTTATCCTTTTTTTATTTGAGATTATTATCAATTATCACGCCAATTTAAATTTGGCAATGGTTGATACGTTTATCGGTGAATTTGACAAAGCCAAACTCGATTTAAACGCACAATGGGCGCTTATTTATATTCCCTTCTATTTTTTTAGTATTTGGGACAGTTATCATTCTGCAATAAATATAAATGAACAAGAAGCCTTGGTGCAAAAAAGCGCTGTTCATGTACCTATGCTTACCATCCATACGTTCGGAATAAACTATTTGGATAAAAAAATGCCTTGGGTTGGTGCCGCCTGGTCTGCAGTGTTTCCGGGTGCCGGTCAGTTTTATCTACGCCGCATCATTCCTGCACTAGTGTTATTTATATGGTCGGTTATCATTTATGTTAACTGTCACGAGTTAGACAGCTTGCAATTGCTTATCAACGGACATTCCATCGATTCAATGAAAGTGCTTGATCCTGAGTGGCTGCTCTTCTTACCCTCTATCATTTTTGGATCTGCTTATGATGCCTATTCCAAAGCTATTGAAATTAATCAACTTTTTGAAAAGGAACAGCGTACTTACTTAAAAAATGAATGGGAGTCCGACGCAAACTTTTTATTTCAAAGGGAGGGCCCACACGAATGGCGACAGTAATAGGTATATTCCGTTCGGGTTTGTACGTTGAGCTCTCGCTTCAAGCGCTTCAGCGAGAAGGCTTAACAAGAGAGTCCATCCATTGTTTTTTTCTTGACCCGCCGAAGTCTATACGCATTCAGCATTCTCCTAAACCCGACGGCCGTACGAATCAAGTAGATCTTGGCTTTATTTTTGCAACCATTTTTGGGGTCACCGGAGCCAGTATCGGGTTTAGGATTATTTTGGGACCAATTTTCTGGGGAATTGTGTCCAGCTTGATCGGTTTTTTATTCGGTTTACTGATCAATTTTTGTTATACACGAACGTTCAAGGAACAAACGACAGCTTTTGTAATCATTGCCGTGAACTGCCCTTCTCGATTGCAACAAACCATTGAACAAGTATTTACAGTCAATCACGCGCTTGGTCTTAAGGTCGACTCATAACTTTGTTTCTCGCCATTTTCTTTTGACATTCCTTGCAATAACCATAGATTTCGAATTTATGACCGGTCACTTGGAATTCAGGATCGATTTGCGATAAATCCTGCATCGGACAGACATCGACCGTTCGCGTTTTTCCACAGTTCAAGCAAATCAGGTGATGATGGTGGTGTTCCGTACAATGAAACTGATAGATCTTTTCACCATCCAGCTCTGTTTCTTCAAGGATCATTATTTCACGAAAGAGCGACAGATTACGATAGACGGTATCAAAACTGATACCTGGATAACGATCCTTCAAAGCAAGCTGAACTTCTTTTGCCGAGAGGTATCCGCCTTTCTGTTCAAATAGATCAAGGATATCTTCACGTTTATCCGTATGTTTATAGCCCTTATTTTTCAATAAATCCATGGCTTCTGTTTTGTTCACTGAGAATCACCTCTTTTTCAGCAAATCAACTTATTCTAAGCTTCAGCATAACATTTTTCGATTAAAAAGCATAACCTTGCAAATTCAGTGAACAGGAACACGGGCATAGAGGAGCGGTTGCTCTCCTATTGTGAACGCTCCGATTGCTCGCTTGCCGCGGGCGCACCGCGAGCCTCCGCTTTGATTCTCGGTCTAGACATTGGCCTATTGGTTTGAATACATGGCAATTTTTATATCCTTTCTTTTCCTGCAAAAAAAAGCTTCTCTCTTGGAGAAACTTTTTACAGATCGCTTTACCCTCACCAGAGAAAACCGAGAGCCAGTATTGCTGCAATGGATGCAAGTGCGACCGGGAAACCCCAGCCATATCCTCCCCAGAGAAACAATCCTGGATTTGAAGTGAAATTCGCGTCCGGCATTTGCAGATAAGCATTCGTTCGGTCAACATGTGTGAGAATTCCCCGATGGATGGATCCATCATAACAACGAATTTCAACGGGTTGATTAAGCATGCGGCAGCATTGAGAATAAGCGGATGATTTTGACATTCATTATCGCCTCAATTCATTGGATATTCTCTAGTACTATATGTCCCGTCGGCCGCTGCCGAATCGGCTTTTGCCATCAGTCACTTGCCCGTTCTATTCTTTAACGAGATATGATCTTATCTCTTACTGCTTTTAGCCCATGCTTCAACATTCAAGGTTTTTGTAATCCATTGTTCATAAAAACTTGGTTCATGGCTGACAACCACAACCGTACCTTCATAATCATTGAGCGCTTTACTCAGCGCTGCTTTGGCGTCAACATCCAAGTGATTGGTCGGTTCGTCAAATATAAGTACATTGCTCTTTTGCAGCATTAAGCGCCCGATTCTCACTTTTGTCTCTTCGCCTCCACTTAGTGTGTCCATAGGTTGACGCATGTGCTCTGCATAGACGCCGCATTGCGCTAAATGCTGGCGAAGCACTTGTTCTGAAAGATCTGGGAACTGGTCCTTCAACCATTCAATTGGTGTCAAATGAAGCGGTGCCGATAGCTGAGAAAAATAACCAGGCAGAACACGATCACCAGATACAACGCTGCCGGACAAGGGTTTTCGTTCACCGAGCAAGGTTCGAATCAACGTCGTTTTTCCAATACCGTTATGGCCAATGAGCGCAACTTTCTCGCCTCGCTCGATGGTTAAATTAATGGGCGGGAACAACGGACAATCATAGCCGACATAAAGGTTATCCGCAGAGAAAACGACACGAACCGGCTGAGCTGCAACCGTGAATTGGAAGAGCGGTTTTCGCTGCTGCGCCGGAGGATCCAATCGATCAATTTTGTCCAATTGCTTCTCTCTACTTTTGGCTTGCTTTGCAGTTGAAGCACGAACCTTATTCTTTTGTATATAGGTCTCCAGCTTCTTAATCTCGCGCTGCTGCTGGCGAAAGGCAATTTCCTGTTGCTCCAGTCGAGCTTCATGTTGCTTTACAAACATTTGATAGTTGCCCACATAGCGAATGAGACGCTGATTTTCCAAATGATAGACAAATTGCGCAATTTGGTCCAAGAATTCCGTATCGTGAGAAATCACAATAAACGCATGAGAATACGTGTTCAGATAGTTTGTCAACCAACGAATATGCCCAACATCTAGGTAGTTCGTTGGTTCATCCAATAGCAATATATCCGGATTCTCCAATAGCAGTTTGGCCAAACACAATTTAGTCAACTGACCACCGCTCAATTGGTCTATTTTCTTTTCTAAGCCGATTGCCGACAGCCCTAAACCATCTGCCATCTCCTTTATTCGCGCATCAATCGTGTAAAAATCATTGGCAATAAGTTGTTCCTGAAGTTCTCCATACTGGTTGATCCATTCCGGATCTGCGTCTTGCTCTTGCATTTTCATTGCTAATGCATTCATCTTTCGTTCCGCATCGAACAAATCGCCGAATGCATCCTGCAAGACTTCATAAATGCTCTTCTCTTTTTCAAAATGTAAATGCTGCTCGATCACACCGATATTTAAATTGTGTCGCTTTTTGATTGATCCACTGTCTGGAAGAAGTTGGCCTAGCAAAAGCTTTAGGAACGTTGACTTCCCAGCACCATTATGACCAACAAGCGCAATATGTTCACCTTCCATAAGTCTGAAGTTCATATCTTGATAAATTTGCTTATCTCCATATGAGAAAAATACGTCATTTGCTTCGATTAGCAACATAAATGCTCACTCCCCTTTTTATTAGGTCAAACGGATCGGGGAACAGATATAAGATTTTCTAAATCCATGCAAAAAGAGCGAAGCAGGACGCTTCGCTCTTTGAGTTACCTTCCACCCGTTAGAAACAGAAACATCTCCAGTCCATTGTCACACAGTCAATTGGCCTAAAGTCTTTCGTGAAGAAGATATACTTCACCTATCTCAAGCCAATTTGAGTTGCAGACAATCAGACAAAAACATTGATGTTTCTCCTCCTTCTTTGAATACTTACTTCATTTTAATCCCCTGAAACTCGAAAAGCAACTCTTATTCGAATTAAAGATTTCCTATAACCGGAAAATCATTTTAAGAATAAGCTGTTTCATGTACATCTGCCCATTCCTTTTGTTGAATCATCGCATAACCTGAAATTAGGCTTTTGTTTAGCCACAGCAACGATTGATTAGGAGGTACATTCATGTCAAATCAGCAGTATTGGGAAAATCTGCTCCATCAACCTGTCGAGATTGAATGCAGTGATGGGTCCGTTCATGTGGGAATTATCGAGTCCTTCGACCAAAATAGCGTTTATCTTAAACCTTTGAGCAATAATCAAACCCTAGATGAAAATGAATCTAGAGGCGATGATCGATTTTTTGGTGGTGCATTCGGCCCTCAAGCATTCTTAGGCGGCTTTGCAGGCAGTCTGCTTGGCGTTGGACTAAGTACGATTATTGGCGTACGTCCATGCCCTTTCTGCCCACCTAGGCCCGGATATTGGGGCGGCTATGGCCCGCGTCCACCCTATGGCGGGGGCGGCGGATTTTATGGCCCAGGACCAAACGATGGCTCCTACTATTACTAAACCTTATTAAGTGATGCATAAGGGTTTCTGATAGGGATATCATTTAAGCTCGCTAAGAGGAGGCAGTCAAGTCCGTCCTTTTTCTATATTGTGATGAGCATTGCCATTAATAGAAAAGGTGCCTCAAGTAGAGACACCTTTTTTATCGTTTAACAATTTTATTTGAGATTGAGAACGGTGACGCGTTCGCGAGACATCGACAGAATGCTGTGATGAATTCCTTGAACGCCCATTCCGGAAGCTTTGACACCGAGGAATGGGAAATGGTCTGGACCACGTTCGGTACGACCATTGATTTGAACGGTACCCGCTTCAACCTGTCGCGCAACATCAAGTGCACGATCAATGTCTTGAGAGAAGACGCTTGCTTGCAATCCAAATTCAGACCTGTTCGCAAGTTCGATGGCTTCTTCATCCGATTTCACGCGAATGATCGGCAGAACCGGACCAAATGGTTCAATCCATGCGACATCCATATCCTCAGTTACATGGTCAAGCAGTGTCGGATAGATCAAATTATCTTGGCGTTTGTTGCCGGTTACCAAGGTCGCTTTCTTGTTCAGTGCATCATCAATCAAGCTTTGAACAAAGTCTGCAGACTTGTCATCAATCAAAGGAACGATGGTACTGTCTTCTTCAGGAGAGCCGACCGTTAATTTTTCAATTTCAGACTTCAGTCGGTCAACAAGTTCGTCAGCTACTTTTTCATTAACCAGTACACGTTTAATTGCTGTGCAACGTTGACCTGAGTAAGAGAATGCGCCATTCATGATGCTCTTTACAGCCACATCCATATCTGCATCTTCTGCAACAAGCGCAGGATCTTTACCGCCAAGTTCAAGTACGAGCGGAATCATTGCCGTCTGTTTTGACAAGTGGCGTCCTGTGCCTGAACCTCCGGTAAAGCTGATCATATCGATTCCCTTGTGCTCAACAAGATAATCACCGATAACCGAACCGCGTCCGGTGGTCAAGCTGAGCACCCCTTTCGGAAGACCGGTTTTATCGAGCGCTTGAATCATTTTAATCCCGCTGATTGAGCCCTGAGTGGCCGGTTTAAAGATGACACCGTTCCCCGCCATCAATGCAGGAGCAACTTTCGAAGCGGCAAGGTTGACTGGATAATTAAATGGTGAAATTGCGAGAACAACACCTAATGGTGCACGTTCAACGATACCGATCTTTTTCTGATCGCCACCCGGGAAACCTTCGCCTCTCAAGCTTTCTCCATGCATGTGCAGTGCTTCTTGAACTGTGTAGCGAATGAGATCCGCTGTACGGACGACTTCCTTCTTAGCGTCTTTAAAGCCTTTGCCGACTTCCTGCATAATTGCAGTGGCAATATCTTCGCTGTTATTGACGAGTTCATCCGCCCATTTATCCAAATAAGCGCCTCGTTCACTTAAAGACAATTCAGCCCATGACTTCTGAGCCTTATGTGCTGCTTTGATTGCTTCATCCACTTCATCCTGTGTGACCGCTTGAACATAACCGATCGCTTTTCTAAGATAAGGGGATTGAATGGCAATGGTCTCGTCAGATGAACTCTTCTTCCATTCACCTTGGAGGTACGCCTTGTAGGTAGTCAATTCTGATACATTTGATGCCATACCTGTACCTTCTCCTTTTTTCTTTTTTTGCCAACTGTTTGCTGTAAAATAGAATAAACCTTAAATCATATTTCAGACTTAATGAACAAGCGCTGACAATTACTTTCACTCGCTCCGTGCAGAAAATCATAAGGATTTTCACTAGGAACTATTTAATGAATAGTTTTATTTTCCCACGAAAAACAGTTGTTTACCAATTTTCTGCTCAAAGCAAGAAATAGCCCATAGCATTAATTTCAATAGTCATACCAATTCTAACCGTTTATTATTATTTTTTAAAGCAAATTTATCTATTTGTCAAGAAAATAAATTTAATTTCGATTCATTGATCACGATCTTTGCTTTCAGTTTGCAGCGAAGAACGGCGGCAAATCTTTTGATTTGAAGGCGTTTCTCCTAAGGGCTTGTCCCTATTGTGAATTCGCCAAATCCAATGCCAAAATGAGTAAAAAGTTGCATGGGGAAAACCCAGAGAAACAAGGTGCAGATGAAAAGGCTCCCCCCATTCAGGAGCCTTAATTCAAAAATCCGTTTCCTGCAGTCGATAGTGATTGGCAATTGGTGCAGCAAGCAAGGAAAGTATAACAACAGGCAGCCAAACTACTGCAGCAAGAAGAATCAACGCGAAATATTTCATCGTCAATCTGCGTCCCATCGGAAAAAAGCCAATCATTGATCCCATAATCAGTCCGACCAATCCATAGCAAAGCCAAATTTGCAGACTTGATACGATCATTTTTATCAACTCCGTCACTCTTTTTAACAGTTTATGCGCCGGAGTCGAAGTGGTGCAGATCGCGATTTAATGCAGATTCATAACAGACTTATTTCGTTCGTATACATGAAATTCATGCGGATAGATGTTTTTTCGATCGAGCTTCCCCGATCTTTGACTGACGAGCTGCCAATCTTTTTCCCGGAACCCTTTAAAGTAGGTGTCTCCTTCAAATTCAGCGTCAATATTCGTAATATAAAGGCGGTCAGCATATGGAAGAAACAGATCGAAAATTTTCGCACCACCGATGACAAAGCATTCGTTTCCATAAGCTTTGCCTGCATGTAGAAACTCTTCTGCCGAATGATAACAGGTCACCCCAGGAGCTGAAAAATCAAGGTTTTGCGTCAATACACTATTTTCTCTTCCAGGCAAAGCCTTTCCAATTGATTCAAATGTTTTTCTGCCCATAATAACCGGATGACCCCAAGTTGTTTCTTTAAAATAGCGCAGATCATCTGGAAGATGCCACGGAAGCTTATTGCCTCGTCCAATCAAACCGTTGCGATCCATGGCGAGTAGGAACGAAATCATACCGACACCTCGCCCTTGATCGTTGGGTAAGGGTTATAGCCTTGAAACACAAAATCGTCATAATCAAAATCAAAAATAGAGGAAACAGACCGTCTAATCTCTAACTCTGGAAGCGGTCTTGGCGTACGATCCAACTGCGTCTTTACTTGTTCCAGGTGATTCAAATAAATATGTGCATCCCCGAGCGTATGTACAAAATCGCCAACCTCAAGTCCAGTAACACGAGCAATCATATGCGTTAATAATGCATACGAAGCAATATTAAAGGGAACGCCGAGAAATACATCTGCACTGCGCTGATACAATTGGCAGCTCAGTTTGCCATCATTGACATAAAATTGGAACAAACAATGACAAGGCGGCAGGGCCATGTCCGGAATATCCATAGGATTCCAAGCAGTGACGATCAAGCGTCGTGAATTCGGATTCTTTTTTATTTCATCCACAACATGAGCAATTTGATCGATGGTCCCGCCGCTCTTGCCCGGCCATGACCGCCACTGATGCCCGTAAACGGGACCAAGATCACCATGCTCATCTGCCCACTCATTCCAGATGCGGACACCGTGTTCCTGCAAATACTTGATATTAGTATCTCCTTTTAAGAACCAAAGCAATTCATAAATGATCGATTTGTAGTGTAATTTCTTCGTCGTCATGAGCGGAAACCCATCCTGCAAATTAAAACGCATTTGATATCCGAAAGTACTGATCGTGCCGGTGCCAGTACGGTCTCCCTTTTTGTGGCCTTCTGAGAGAACCTTACGGCAAAGATCAAGATACTGTTTCATACTGATCACTCCACTCTTCTTTGCTGAATCTTAGTTTACCATTTTTAATGCTCTTGTTCTACACTCGCCTCATCAAGAAAACGGCCCTGCTGATAAACGATCGTGAATAATCCGATGTTCCCATCAATAAATATCCTACAAGATTGAATTGATTGGAGGGGTCCACAATGAGCGCTGATCATCCGTTAAATCAAATGAGACAAGAACAGCCGGGGATGCTCATCAACGAATGGGATCGCATCAATAAAGATAATCCTGAACACGCTTTGGCAATCATCAACGATCCAGATCTAGACTTTCCCGTCCTCTACATGCTCCGAGATCAATTAGATACGCGAAGCGAAGCGTTAGAATCGCGCCCACGCATTGCGCTATCACAAATAAGAAATATTCTTCATGGTGCAGATCTTGGTATGGATCAGATGGCGTCATTTGCAAATCAGCACCACCAGGTTGTTGAAGCCATGCATTGGATGCTCAGCACAGGCTGGAAAAACATAATGTCTACGGATTATACGCAGGTCATTGACCAAACAGCGATTAACTTTCTGCATACCTATCATGAAAATTGGCTGAAGGAAATGGTAGATCTGGTATTTTACCGTTATAAGAATAAAAGTCAGCGCCATTACTTAATTAGTGCCATGTGGGAAACAGCCAATCCGCTTTGCCTCGTTTATGTAGCCAATTACCTCCTCTCCGACCAATTGGTAGAAAGCAACTATGCGCGGCGCATGCTGCATTTCATACCCGAGGTAAAGCACGCGAATGACAATGCATCAGCATTTCTCGCTTTTGAAACGTGGTACGAAGAGAATGCACATTATCTGGTTTATACAGGTGAAACCAACGATGCAGTCCCCGGTGGACGACCCTACCGGATTCATTACAGTGCAAAATACCTTGGAAAATACGTTTCGCCGCGAAAAGGAGAACCGCTCCAAGCCTTAATGTCCAATGAAAAAGAAAATTATTATGGATTGGTTCGTTTGCCGATGCGTCAGCAAATCAATTTGTCGACCTATTCTTGCCGATTACGAAAAGAGCAACCGAAAATTTGGCGTTCATGGATTGGTCTAAATTTGAACGAACAATTGCAATCGATCCGTATGCCTGTGCACGGGAGGTATGAACGATGATTATTGCTGCAAACGAGCAGCTTCTCAGTGAGGATTTCAGCAGTTATTCGAGTATTGGCCGATTTGCCGCAACGATTTACAGAGCAATGGCCGACTCTCATGAATGGTTCGCATTCCCAACGAAAGCCGAGCTTAATTTTGAAATCAAGCTGAGAAACGAGACTATCGAGGCCTCGTACGCTCTTTTGGAAAGCGGTGCATCTTTTGCAACGTTCTACTATTCGGAGTGTAACGATTATTACTGGACGCTTACCGGAGACGGTGGTTTTGAATTAAAGCCTGGCGTCCCTGCTACTCAAGCAGTCAATGATATTTTTGTGAATGGAGAGGCTTACGCGTTTGAATGCGCAACAGCAATGATGATCATTTTTTATAAAGCGCTGATCAACACCATTCCTAACGAACGCTTTAACGAAGTGTTTCAGCATCTTTATCTCTGGGATTGGCAGAACCACCCGTTCTTTCCATTAAGAAATGTGCCAGGAGTCGGTGCGGGAATTCCTGGGGATGTACGCTATTTTAAAAATCCGGATGTCAGTCCGCAAACGCCGCAATGGCAAGGAGAAAACGTCGTTGACTTAGCGGATGATCGCTATTATGGGCATGGGATCGGCATTTTGGCGGCGAACCAGATCATTACTGAATTAAATAAATTTCGGCGCCCGGGTGCAATGACCTCAGCCTTTTTGATGCGAAATGCGACGCGACCCAATTATCTCTCGCTGTCCGCGCTTTCTGACGGCACGCAAACCGACGGCATTCGCATTGCAGCAGGTACCTCTTTTTATTCGTTTTGAACTGAATCAGCATGTTTTGGAAGTAGCAGTGCGACTACGACTGCTGCAGCAGCAAGAACAAAGAACAAGATAAATACGTGATGAATACTGGTAAAAAGAAGTTCACGAAGCAAGTTCCGCACGGATGATGCGAGTTGTTCGTGCCCTTCCGGATGGACGAGCTGATTTAATTGATTGGCCGACACCGTGGCTGCCCCTTGTTCACGAATGCTCTGGCCGACTTGCGTATTAAAATACATGCCGAAAACAGCTGCACCAACCGCTTGTCCGACACTGCGAAAAAATTGATTGGAAGCCGTTGCTGCTCCGCGCATTGCTCGATCCGTAGCAGATTGTGCGGCAATTGTCGTCAACGTCAGCGTAATGCCAAAACCGATTCCGACAATTGCTGTGATGAAATAATACGATAATGGATGACTATCCATCCGCAGCATCATCACCAAAAAAGTGCCGATCATCAGAATAAGCGTACCGACTGCTTCGCCGATTTTCAAACCGAATTTTGTCAACAGATGTCCGGACAGAAAGGAACCGACCATCCAAGTAAGCGACATGGGGGTTAAAACGAATCCAGATGCCATCGCACTATACCCAAGCAGTCCTTGCAGCCACATCGGCATATAAATATCATTGCCTATCAAGATAATACTTGCAAGAAAAGCCAGTATATTGGTCATAAGAACGACCGGGTTTTGTAAAATCGTAAGCGGCATCAACGGCTCCTTTACTCGGCTTTCTATAAAAACAAACGCCGCCACCAGACAAAAAGAGCTTATCAATAATCCACTATTCAAGAGATTATGCCAACCGTATTCCCCAATCCTTTGAAGGACAAAAAGAAACAGCCCCATCGCAGCTGAAAAAACAACCATCCCCGCATAGTCGATTGTCTTCTGTTCGTGGCTTATTTTCTCCATAAGCCCGATCGAGATGAGCAAAACGGTGACAATGCCAAATGGAAGATTGATAAAAAAGATCCAATGCCAAGATAATACATCGACAAAAAAACCGCCCACGAGCGGTCCAAGTATCCCGGCGATTCCCCAAATCATGCCCATCATCCCGAACATTTTCGCCCGTTTTTCTACTGGAAAAATATCGCCAATAATCGTCGTGCTCAATGTCATTACGGCTCCGGCGCCTATCCCCTGAATGCCGCGAAAAACGATCAGGGCAGCCATCGACCACGCAAGGCCGCAAAGTACAGATCCGGATAAAAAGATTAACGTTCCGATCGTAAATACTTTCTTCCTGCCGAAAAGGTCGGCAAGTTTTCCGAAAAGCGGAACGGTGATCGCTGAAGTAAGCATAAAAATAGAAAAAACCCAATCCATAACTTCGATGCCTTGTAAATCGCCGACAATTTTAGGCATGGCTGTGCTGACAATTGTTCCTTCGATCGCCGTTAAAAACGTACCGATCATCAGGCCAATCAGCACGGTTGTTTTATTTGTTTTCTGTCTCTTCATCGTTGCCTCCGAAATAAAACGTTCAATCTTTTTATTTTACTTGAACGCATAGAAGTACGTCAAATGATTCATGGTAATTCAATTCTTTAAAGAATAAGAAAAACCAAGCTGTGCTTGGTCCTTACTTCCGCCTCCCATTCGGGCTTTGATTCATCACCCTGTGCACAAACGACACTCCAGCTGCTCGCTGGCAAGCATCAACAAGGCGCGATCCCGCAGGTGCCAGAGTACCCCCGCTTTAATTCTAGACCAAGACACCGGTCTATTGGTTTGAAGAAGGGGCAAAATCGTATACGTTCTTATCCTGCAAAAAAGGCAGCTCATGGTATAGAACTTGAGCTGTCTTCAACGATAACATGATTTGCTAATGAGCAATTATCGATTTAATTTATCAATGAGACGATTTATTTTTTCGTTGAGTTGCTGGTATTCATTTGAGTTTTTTAAACGATCCGTCACTTCATTTAATTCCTGTTTGATAAGGTCAATGTCTTGTTTCAAAGATTCTTTAACGGAAGTTTCTTTTTTCTCTGACGATGCCTCATCACTAGTCCTATTGACATGGACACGGATTTTGGACAAATCCTTCAAACTTTTCTTGACTTTCTTGAGCTGTTTGTTCAAACGATCCTGAACTGAAAAAGAATTGCCGCTTTCATCGATGTTCAGTTCTTCTTTCAGTGCATCTTGCAAAATTCGTGAATAGTTCAATCCGGCTTCCTTTGCCGCATCATCGAGCCACTTAGGAATCGTCAGTGTTTTTTTTACGGCTTGATGTTCCATTTTCTTGCGAAAAGCAGGCATCCATGTATCAATGAGCGTAACAAATTGATCCGAGTCCTCTTTTTTAAACGCAGATAACTCTGAAGGCGCAGGCGGGTTCTCCTTTCTTTCTTCATAGTCAAAGAGAACATGTGCCAGCGCTTCTTTTGCTTGTGCAAATCCGTCTTCAATCGTCTTTGCTTTAACTTGAGTATCCGGGAAATCAAGAAAAGTGATGGTGAACTGGTCATTGGCTTTCGCAATCACAGCAGGGTAAATATATTGATCTTTAAACACTGTTCCTCACCTCCCTTTGATTATAGCACGTATTCAATACGTGCAACACGTGTATCATACATATTGTTTGAGAAAAAGAACATTGAAATAGAAAAAGATCGGAACGAGTCCGACCTTTTTCCTTGCTTGCTTATGAAACGGTTTGTTTCTCCGCTGCTTGAGCGACTTCCGCATTATATCGATTTCTCGGATGATGACGGCACGTGTCGCTGCATGAACGGTGGTGTTGTTTCTCACACGCTTCACAACAGATAAACTGTACATTGCATTCCGGATTTGCACAATTAACGATGCGGTCGCACGACTTTCCACAATGGTGGCAGTGACCAACGACCACGTCTTCGTCCGTTCGATTGACCGGTACCGAAATGCGCTGATCAAAAACATAGCACTTTCCATCATAGTATTTGCCCTTTACTTGCGGATCCTTGCCATACTCAACAATCCCTCCATCAAGCTGGCTGACATCCTTAAACCCGGCGCGAAGCAAATAGCCGCTAAACTTCTCACAGCGAATACCACCGGTGCAATAGGTGAGTACTTTTTTATCTTTTTGATCAGCGAGATGCGTCTCGATCCATTTTGGCAGATCGCGAAAGTTACGAATATTCGGCAGAATTGCCTTTTGAAAATGACCGATTTGTGTTTCATAATCATTGCGGGCATCAATGACAAGGACGTCGTCGCGCTGCAGTTCTTTATAAAATTCCTTAGGTTTCAAATGTTTTCCGGTGAGTTGTTTCGGATCAATATCTTCATTTAATTTCAACGCAACAATCTCTTTGCGCGGTCGTACATGCATCTTCTTAAAGACATGACCATCCGCCTCATCTATTTTAAACGGCATCGTTTTAAATCGGGGATCACGGTGCAGTGCGTCCATGTATCTCTGGGTTTGCTCCGTAGTACCGGAAACAGTACCGTTTAATCCTTCACGGCCAACTAAAATACGTCCTTTCAGTCCCAGTTCCTTGCAAAATCGTAAATGTTCTTCAGCAAACTGCTTCGGATCATCGATCATTACATAATGATAGTACAACAGTACTCGATAGGGTTTTCCTTCTGTCAATCCAATCACCTCATATAGAAATCCGCCACTGACGGCATCGCTGCAAATTGTTCTGTGTCTATCCTATCAAAATTCACCGTCTGTGACAATTATCACACCAGAAAACAGCCATCGCTTGATGAAAAGGATCATGAAATCTGTTAAGGTTACGATAGTAAATGAACAAAGTGAGGAAAAGTCATGAACTATGATGTGATTGTGATTGGTGGCGGTCCTGCCGGGTTAATGGCAGCCATCGCCGCGGCTGAACAGCATGCGCGTGTGCTGCTGCTCGACAAAGGAGACAAGCTCGGGAGAAAATTAGCCATTTCAGGCGGCGGACGCTGTAACGTGACCAACGCTATGCCTATTGATGAATTGATTAAGCATATCCCCGGCAACGGCCGCTTCCTATACAGCGCTCTATCATCCTTTGATAATCAGGATATTGTTTCCTTCTTCAAACGGCTTGATGTTGACTTAAAAGAAGAGGACCACGGTCGTATGTTCCCGAAGAGTAATGATGCAAAATCTGTAGTTCAAGCTTTGCTTAGAAGGATGCGCGAACTAAATGTTACACTTAAAACAAATACACCCGTGCAGGCAGTCCTTTATTCAGATCGTGTATCCGGAGTCAAGACGGTGAACGGAAGGATCTATTCAGCGCATTCTGTTATTGTCGCAGTTGGCGGAAAAAGCGTTCCAAGTACCGGAAGTACAGGAGATGGGTATGCGTGGGCCAAGATGGCCGGTCATACAATTACTGAACTCTATCCGACCGAAGTTCCGCTCACCTCAAACGAATCCTTCATCAAAGAAAAAGTACTTCAAGGGCTTTCCTTGTCTGATGTCGCCATAACACTGATCAATCCGAAAGGCAAACCGATTCAGACACATCGCTGGGATATAATCTTCACCCACTTCGGTTTGTCTGGACCGGCAATCCTTCGACTCAGCCAATTTGTTGTCAAAGCCTTAAAGAAGTTTAAAACAAATGAGGTCACTGTTTTGATTGATGCCAAACCTGACTTAAGCGAACATGAAATTTACGAGCAGCTGCACCGGCTCACCGAATCCGATCCGAAAAAAGCAATCAAGAACGCGTGGAAAGGCATTGTTCCTGAGCGCTATCTGAATTTTCTTCTCGACTTCATCGCTCTATCGCCTGATCGTCAATTTCATGAGCTCTCAAAAGAAGCGGTTCGAAAAATGGCGCATGCGTTGAAAGCATTTCCTGTTCGTGTCTCCGGTACGCTTTCGATTGAAAAGGCATTTATTACAGGAGGCGGCGTTTCACTGAAAGAGATAAATCCTAAGTCCATGGAATCTAAGCTCATGCCCGGGCTTTATTTCTGTGGCGAGATCTTGGATATCCATGGCTATACAGGCGGTTATAATATAACAAGTGCTTTTACGACCGGACACGCTGCCGGAACTGCAGCTGCGCAATTTGTCAGGCTATAAAAGTAATGTGAAACGGCACCATTGCATTTCTAGCTGCATTAATTCCTATGCGTAAAATCAGACCCGCTTATCCGCCATGCTCATCCTGATTTTACGCGCTTGACTCCCTATAAAAGTAAAAAGCGTCTCAGAGTCATAAAACGGACTTTGAGACGCTTTCTTAACGGATGCATTCGGTCATAATCGATCAGAACAAACCGAGTACTCTTCCCTCTTGATCAACATCCATATCTAACGCTGCAGGGTGTTTTGGCAAGCCTGGCATCGTAAGCACATTGCCGGTCATAACAACGATAAATCCCGCACCTAAAGATACCTTTAATTCACGTACATGAATCGTAAAGTCTTTTGGTCTGCCAATCAATTTTGGATTATCGGAAAGTGAATATTGCGTTTTCGCTACACATACCGGTAATTCATCCCAGCCATTTTCTTTGAACGTCTTTAACTGTTTGCGTGCTTTCGTTGAGAATTCAACATTTTTTCCACCGTACACCTGGGTAACAATGGTTTGAATTTTTTCTTGAATGGACTCATTCAAATCATAGAGCGGTTTAAAGTGGTTCTCGTTTTTTTCCACAGTATCGACAACGAGCTGCGCAAGCTCCTTGCCTCCTTCACCGCCTTGTTCCCAAACCTTCGCCAAAGCAACCGGGTGTTTTTCAGCGGTGCACCAGTCTTTAACAAGAGTGACTTCCTGTTCTGTATCGTAGATAAAGTGATTAATCGCAACAATGTAGGGCAAACCAAATGATTTGATTGTATCAATATGACGGGCCAAGTTGTCCAAGCCTAGTTTTAATGCATTCAGATCTTCATGCTTTAATTGATCTTTTGTCAGTCCGCCATGCATTTTAAGCGCACGAATTGTTGCAACGATCACTACCGCGCTTGGCGTGAAATGTCCGGCACGCGTCGTGATGTCCAGAAACTTCTCCGCACCTAAGTCTGCGCCGAATCCAGCTTCTGTAATTAGATAATCGCCGAGTTTTGCTCCTAATTTTGTTGCAAGCACACTGTTGCAGCCGTGAGCGATATTGGCAAATGGGCCTCCATGCACAAAAGCTGGGGTATTTTCCAAAGTTTGAACAAGATTTGGGTGAATGGCTTCCTTTAAAAGAAGTGTCAACGCCCCTTCAACATGCAAATCACGTACAAAAACAGGCTTTCGATCATAAGTATAGGCAATCAGCATGTTGCTGAGCCTTCTTTTCAGGTCATCGATGTTTTCCGCAAGACAGAGGATTGCCATAATTTCGGAAGCGACGGTAATGTCAAATCCGTCTTCGCGCGGAACCCCGTTTGCGTGACCGCCAAGCCCGACAACAACGTGCCTAAGCGCGCGATCATTTAAGTCAAGGACTCGTTTCCAAACAATGCGCCTAGGATCAATATTGAGCGCGTTTCCTTGGTGAATATGATTGTCCAATAAAGCGGCCAATGCATTATGGGCGGTTGTGATCGCATGGAAATCACCGGTGAAATGAAGATTAATGTCTTCCATCGGGACAACTTGAGCGAAGCCTCCCCCAGCTGCCCCGCCTTTAAGACCCATTGTCGGACCAAGTGATGGCTCGCGTAAAGCGATGACCGCCTTTTTACCAATCTTATTCAAAGCTTGTCCCAGCCCCACGGTAACTGTAGACTTTCCTTCTCCGGCAGGTGTCGGATTAATGGAAGTGACTAAAATAATGTTGCCATCTGGTTTTTCAGTCAATTTGTTTAATGTGTTTGCGGATACTTTCGCTTTGTATCGGCCATAAGGTTCCCAATCCTTTACTTCGAGCCCGAGCTGTTCTGCAATAGATCCAATTGGTTTGAGAACCGCATTTTGAGCGATTTCAATATCGGACTTTACTGTTTTTGACATTGTCTTTTACTCACCCATTCGAAAATAAAATTATTCCAGCCAATTTACTTTTATTATGATAACATAATGTGTGTAACGTAACATCGCATCGATGGGATGAAGCATGAACTTTTTTATACAATACTTGGGAGGTAATCCTTAAATTGATCGAGGTTTCATTCGATGGTGCCGCTCTTAGCAATCCCGGTCTTGCCGGAGGAGGAATTTACATAAAAGACGGAAAAGGTCATGAGATGAGATGCGCCCTTCCTTTTGGTATCCTGTCCAGCAATCATGAAGCAGAATTTGCCGCTTGCGTTGCCGCACTTCGCATTGCTTTAGAAAACAATTACCGTACCGTTTCATTTCGCACAGATTCCCAACTAGTGAATCAAGCACTGGAAAAGAGATACGTCAAAAATAGCCTTTATGAAGCTTACTTAAAAGATGCCTTACATTACATCGATCAGTTTGACTTATTTTTTTGCAAATGGATTCCGGATAAACAAAATAAAAATGCGGATGCTCTCGCAAGATCAGCCATTAAACAACAAAATGAAAAATAAAGACAGGGGCCTACAGCTAATGAATCGAAAACGTGTGCTTATCGCTGATTCCGCTCTGCTCGGTATCACTTTTGTATGGGGAACAACGTTCATTGTTGTTCAAAATATTCTCGATAAATTAACGCCGCTTACCTTTAATGCTTGGCGTTTTCTTATTGCTGCCCTCTTTTTGCTTTTTTGGCAATACATGCGCCGCAAAAAAAGTACGCATATACTGAAAAGCATCAACTGGTCATTAATAGGGTCTGGAGCTTTGTTAGGCGGATTGCTATTCGCCGGTTATATTTGTCAAACGATCGCTCTTCTTTACACTTCAGCGTCAAACGCAGCATTTATCACCGGCTTGAGTGTCGTGCTTGTGCCCATTTTTTCAGCATTCTTGTTACATCAAATGCCGCGCCGGACAGCACTCCTTAGTGTACCTTTGGCTGCAGTGGGCTTGTTTTTCCTCACCACACATGGTTCGTTTATCTTAAATAAAGGTGACTTAATTGTTCTTGTCAGCTCCGTTACTTTTGCATTACATATTGTTTTCACAGCAAAAGTTACGGAGCGTTATGATAGTTATGCGTTGACCATTGTTCAACTATTTACAGTTTCCTGCCTCGCCTTTGCATTCAGTCTTTTTTTGGAAGGCGGCAATGCCATTGCGGTTCAACAAATCGTACAATTGGATGTACTGGTCGTCATTCTTTTTATGGCACTGTTTGCAACTGCACTCGCCTTTTTGCTACAGACTGCTCTTCAGAAAGATACACCGGCCACTCACGTCGGCATTATCTACATTATGGAGCCTGTTTTTGCCGCATGGACATCGATTCTCTTCCAAAACGCACAATTTGGTACACA
This sequence comes from Sporolactobacillus inulinus, assembly GCF_006539285.1. Classification (GTDB taxonomy): domain Bacteria; phylum Bacillota; class Bacilli; order Bacillales; family Sporolactobacillaceae; genus Sporolactobacillus; species Sporolactobacillus inulinus. The sequence goes on along the minus strand of NZ_BJMS01000009.1, from coordinate 14,879 downwards.
TGAAGTCGCCGGATCTTTACTTATTTTGATCGGGATGCTGCTTGCTGAATGGCCGGAAAACCTGCGAAAGCCGAAGCAATCGCAAGAATACAGAACCTGAATGGAAATGAAATGTAAATACACAAAAAAAGAAGCAGAGATGCGCATCTCTGCTTCTTTTTTTGTGTACCTATAAAGGTTTAAGAACAAATGGATCATACAAACACAAGTATCCGTTCATTCTCTTTTATAGAGCTCGCTTTACTAACGAGTTAATGCCGCGTATTCTGCAGTGAGTTTCATAAAGAGTGCTTTGTTCCTTGAATCCAAACTTGCATCAATCTGTTTGCGAAGGTATTTTGCTTTTTGATTGAATTCCATTTCATCAAGGATCATTTGGGCATACATTTCAACAACCGAGACTTTAGCTTGTTTCTCTTTGTAGACAACAAGCGCGTTCGTATTCTCCTGAGTAGAGTGATCATTGTTCATTTTTATTGCCCCCTTTGCACTTTTTACTATCTTACACTACTTTTCTGAAAGTTACAACCATTCCACCTCACCTCTTATTAATATTTCTAAATTTTATGATATAATTGGATGCGATTAACAGTTTAGCCATTATTTTACGCTCATCGTTCACTGTTCATGATGATTTCCCGCGAAACTTTTGCCGTGCAGTCTGAGGGGCTTGCTTCCGATCCCTTTAGGCTCTTTCCTTTTTAAAACGCTACACCTGCATAAGAAAAGACCGGGCAAAAAGCGCCCGGTCCTTAATCTCCAACCATGTATGATGGACTCGTGTCTTTTCGGTGCTGAATCGCCGCTTCGGTTACTCGCTTGCCGCGGGCGCACATGCCGTGAACGAATTAAATCACTGACCTCGCAAATGTTTGGGCTGGAAGACTCCTTTTGAGATCTTTTATAATCAGGCGTTGCACTTAGTTTGACAATTCAAGCCCGTAAAAAAAAGCAACCCGAAGGCTGCCTTTTGAAAACGTGTTGCATTAATAATGCTGTGACTTTTGTTTGCTTCTTCCTCGATAATTGTTGTTTCGACGATCACGATCGTGTGAGCGATAATTGTTGCGTCCTCTTCCGCCGCCTCGTTGCTGCCGATTTGATCGTTTGACCATGAGCGGTTGTTCACGGGTTAAGCGTACCGGGGTTGTATCCGGCTCTTTAGTAATCAGCTTAAGGGCTGCAGCGAGTACGTCTGTTGCATCAAATTCATCAAGCAGATCTTGAGCCTTTGCCGCATAGCTGCGGTATTTTCCAGATTCAATCATTTCTTTTAAATTGTCAATAGCAATTTTCTGCTGTCCCGCTAATGCTTCTTCATAGCTTGGTGCATTGAGTTGTTTCATTGGCTGTTTCGTCAAACGTTCAATCGATCTCAGATGCGGGAATTCACTCGGCGTAATAAAAGTGAGTGCCATTCCGGTTTTCCCAGCGCGTCCTGTACGGCCGATCCGGTGTACATAGCTTTCCGGATCTTGCGGAAGATCAAAATTGTAGACATGCGTCACGTTACTAATATCAAGTCCACGTGCCGCTACATCCGTAGCAACCAGCAGTTTCACTTCATTCTGTTTAAAACGTCGCAGAACAAGATCACGTTTTGACTGAGTCAGATCGCCGTGAATTCCTTCGGCCTCATAGCCTCTTTTTTGCAACGCACGCATCAGTTCGTCGACGCGTCGTTTTGTCCGACCAAAGACAATTGCACGTTCAGGCGATTGAATATCAAGAAAACGTGTCAGAGCATCAAATTTTTCAAGCTCACGAACCTTAACATAGCTTTGATCAATTAATGACGTCGTTAGGGTCTTTGCTTTGATCTGAATTTTTTTAGGTTCATGCATAAATTTCTCAGCCAGCACTTGAATCGGTCTCGGCATCGTTGCTGAGAATAGCAAGGTTTGACGATTCTCCGGTGTAGCTTCCAAAATCGCATGAATATCTTCGATAAAGCCCATGTTCAACATTTCATCTGCTTCATCAAGCACAACTACCTTGATCTGATCCAAGCGAATTGTTCTTCTCTTGATGTGGTCGAGCAATCGTCCAGGAGTTGCCGAAATTATACTTGGACGTCTTTTTAAATCACGAATTTGCCGCTGAATATCTTGACCACCATAAATCGCAACCGTTCTAACCTTTTTATAAAAGCCGAGTGCGTTAAGCTCTTGAGCATTCTGAATCGCAAGTTCACGCGTTGGTGTAATGACAACTCCTTGAATATCCGAGTTGTGGGGATCGGCTGCTTCGATCATCGGGATACCAAATGCAGTTGTTTTTCCTGTACCTGTTTGTGCTTGACCGATCAGGTCAACACCTGTTTCCGCAACCGGGATTGCTTGTTCTTGAATCGGAGTCATATCGGTAAACCCCATTCGATCGGTTGCTTTCTTCACTTCTTGACTAATTTCGAGTTCTGAAAATTTCATTAAGTTATACTATCTCCTTTTTCATGTTTAGTACGATCAATTAAATGATTAGGCATTCCCCGCGCCGGACGGAAAATGCCTACTAAACATTGAACGAGATCTCATCGTTGTTTTCAAAAGTAAACCTCTTCCATCCCTATGATTACCTAAACACATAGGATCACCTTACCATGTACAGCGATGAAATGCAACGAAGGCGAATGAACGTATTGGTTGAATCCAACTATTTTCGTCAATAATAATGGTCAATGTTCACATTGATTTCAAACGAAAAGCGAATAAAGTGTAGCACATTCAATAAAAAGTGTGATAACATTCAAGTATAATGAACGAGGAACGAGGGAATGAACAGATGATCGAATCGTCAAAAGAGCCGGTATTAATCTTTCTTTTCGGGGCAACAGGAGATCTCGCTCGTAGGAAATTATATTCCGCTCTTTATCGACTGTATAAACGGGATCAAGAATTTGCTGTAATTGGTCTTGCACGTCGCGCGCACACGGACGAAACTTATCGCGATTTAATTAATGACTCACTACCTTCCGAGGTAGGTCAGCGTCAGCACTTTTTGGAACGCTTTTATTATCGCCGCTTAGACATTACGCGTCCTGAAAATTTTGCTACCCTAAAAGAATTCAGTGACGAACTTAATGAACGTTATCAGTTAAAGGGTAATCGAATTTTTTATCTCTCCTTGGCTCCGGCATATTTTGCTGAGGCTGCGAAAAATTTGAAAAAATCCGGACTAGCAACCACTTCAGGTTGGAAACGGTTAGTTATCGAGAAGCCGTTTGGGCACGATCTGAAATCCTCAAAAGAATTAAACGAAAGCTTGCTCCATGCCTTCTCTGAAGAAGAGATTTATCGCATTGACCATTATCTAGGCAAAGAAATGGTACAAAATATAGAGGTTCTGCGCTTTGCAAATCCGATTTTCGAAGCGATTTGGAACCGCCGTTACATTTCAAACGTGCAAATCACGCTCAGTGAAACCCTTGGCGTCGGTGACCGGGCGAACTATTATGATCAAACCGGTGCGCTTTTGGACATGGTACAGAATCATATTATGCAGCTGCTGACCTTGATAGCGATGGAACCGCCGACACAACTCGAAACCGATGATTTGCGTTACGAAAAGGTCAAAGTACTTAAAGCAATTCGACCAATGAACATTCATAATATCGCTGAAGAAATTGTTCGCGGTCAATATACGCGTGGTATCTCACCGAATCGTGAAAAAATGTGTGCTTATCTAAATGAGAACAATGTTCGGAGTGATTCAGATACTGAAACTTTTGTGGCTTCACGATTTCAAATTGATAATTACCGCTGGCAAGGCGTTCCCTTTTACGTACGTACAGGAAAACGAATGGCTGAAAAGGCAACACAGATTGTGATTCAATTTAGAAAGCTGCCAAAAAATCCATATTTCCATAACGTCAACCATGTCGGTCCGAACTTGCTCGTCATTTATATATCACCTGACGAAGGACTTTCTTTGAAATTAAATGTAAAAGCAAATGGTGAGGCAGGCAGCAACACCGTTCCTATATCCCTAAAGTTCCGCAATAATGAATTAGCGATGGAAAACATGCAAGATGCCTATGAGCGCCTAATCGCCGATTGCATTAAAGGTGATTCAACGAATTTTACGCGATGGGATGAGGTTTTGTATTCCTGGGGGATCATTGACTCAATTGTTGATTCCTGTAAAAAGCGGCATGTGCCGATTGACTATTATGAAGCCTGCTCAATGGGTCCATCTACAGCAGACGAACTACTCGAAAAACACGGCCATCATTGGTGGCCAATCATGCATATGGAATAATAATTCTACAAAAATAAAGCGTCTCGCATTAAGCGAGGCGCTTTATTTTTTTGGGAAATGATTTATGAAACCGGTTGAGTTCGAATCCGTTCTACTTCCGCATCAAATGCGGCAATCAGCTTTTTCGAAAGGGCACCGGGTTCTCCGCCGTTGATCCGTTGATCGTCAATTTGAAGTACCGGTTTTACCTCATTACTTGTACTCGTAATAAATACTTCGTCTGCATGTAACAGTTCTTTCAGCGAGAATTCTCGCTCAGAAACCGGAATATCAAGTCGTTTTGCCAGATCGAAAACAAACAAGCGTGTGATCCCATTAAGAATCCGATGATCAGCCGGATGCGTTACGAGTTCACCCGCTTTGACAATGAATACATTACTTGATGATCCTTCTGTGACGGTTTCACCGCGATGCAGAATCGCTTCTCCAGCGTTTACGTTGTGCGCCTTTTGTTTCGCAAGGACGTTTCCCAGCAAATTCAGCGTTTTTATGTCGCACCGTAGCCAGCGAATATCCTCTGCAAGCACCGCTTTAATTCCTTTCGGTCGTTTTGACAGATCACGAACCTTGGACGAAACAGTACCGGTGATTACAGGCGGCGTGTGTTCCGGAAAAAAGTGCTGCCGCGGAGCTGCTCCCCTTGTAATTTGAAAATAGACAACGCCGTCCTCTAATTGATTCAGTTCGATCAACTTTTTAATGTTATCTGCGAGGTGATCAATGCTGTAAGGCAACGTTAAACTAAGCTCACGTGCACTGCGTTCCAAGCGTTTCAGATGCGGCTCAAGTAAAAAAATTCTTCCGCTGTATACCATCATTGCTTCATAAATGCCATCCCCGAATTGATAGCCTCGGTCTTCAATGTCCACTTTTGCTTGCTTGCGATCGATAAATTGATCCTGATACAATATCGTTGCCAACGCCGCAACCCCCTCCAACAATCGATAACCTGATTATATGCTCCATTTGCCGACACGACAATCCCATACTATTCGGATTTACTACTCATAAGCCATCCTTTATTTATTTGATTGCTTTTTTACAATTTCTTCAATCAGTCGCTTAGCCATTTTATTATAGCCTTCACGATTTGGGTGAAAGTGATCTTTAGAGAGCAGCTGTTTCGTCTTGTTTCGAAACAAGTCGCTCGTCGGAATAAATGAGATTGGCTGATAATTTTCACTAATCTGCTTGCTGTTGGCGTTCCACTTATCCAAAATCGGTACAAAATCTTCATTTGCTTCGCCAAGATAGTCTTCAAAAGGATTATAAAGTCCAAAATAATAGACAGAGGCATCGGGGTTTAGTTGGCGGATTTCCTTCAATACTTGCTTCAATTTAATCGAAAAGCTCGTTTGTTCTTTTTTAAAATCACCGGCATGTAGATCGAGGAAATTCTGTCTAAATACACGAACGATATCATTGCCGCCTATGGTAAGAAAAATGGTATTGGATGCTTTTATCGCTTTACTATAGTTTGGCTGCTTGATCTTCTTTAACAAATCAGCGGAGGTATCTCCACGATGACCAAGATCGCTTACTGAAACACTTTTTACATTTTTTTCTTTTTTGAGCAGTTCAGCTGCTGCTCCGACATAGCCCTGATTTTCAAGATCTCCGACGCCTTCAGTCAGCGAATCGCCTAAAGCTGTTATTTTGTAATGGATCGGATTCGGCTTTTTGGGAGCAGGGCTCGGCCGCAGCGCGATATACCCCAAAATAACTGCTGTAGCCATTAATAAAATTAAAAGACAAATGATTGCTTTCTTTTTGATTTCCTTCGACCCCTCTTACTTTTTCTTTATGCGTCGTACCACCACTGCAAGGCACGCTGCTCAATGTGTCTGCACAGTTCATTTTTTCCCACCTGGTAACTCTCACGATCATCTGAAAATTGTTCGGCAAGCTTAATCTTGATCTGACTGTAGCATGCAGCATCATCATCATGCATTCTTAAATAGTCGCGAAAGGCAAGATGACGTACAACATCTTCTGATTCAGCTTCAAAGACATGCAAATGCACGAGGTGACCGCCCGAAGAATCTTTCTTTTCAAAATAACGGCGCCGCCGGATCCCATATTCTCCAAGTGCTTCATAACCGGCTTGAGACAATTTGCCAGTAAACGCATCTACACCTGACAAATCATGTACCTCGGCAAGAATATCGATGGTAGGCTTAGCCGCCATGCCTTCAATGGACGTACTTCCAATATGGTGAATAGCAGTCAGCAGCGGTTCAAGGATACGTGCCACATGTGCGGCTTCACGCTTATAGTTGACCTCCCATTTTGGATCATAAGGAACAACGTAAAGCTTATTCTGAGCCATTCAAATCACCTCTCATCCCAAAGACTTGTGATCATTCTAACATAGGCGATTGTTCACGTCAGAGAAAAATGCTAAAAAAAATGCAAGTTTCAAAACCGGATCGTCCCGCGAAAAAGATTTTTCGAGAGACAACTCTGCCCTCTTCGCTTTTCTTTATATTAATCTGTTGCGCCGCACTCACTTTTCGTGCCACCGTTTATCAAGATTCGCGCATTTTTCTTTTATTTCAGCACTCTGCTACAATAAGTAGGATAAATTAAAATGGGAGGGTTTTCCATGGAAGAACCTATCGTGACTACTCTAGAAAAAAATAGAGATCGTTACTTAAAACAAATGATTGAATTTCTGTCCATTCCCAGTATCAGCTCTGATTCAACGCACAAAGCAGATGTACGCCGCGCTGCTGAATGGTTGGCGAACGATTTAAAAAACGGCGGTCTACGCCATGTGCAGATTCTTGAAACGGCCGGTCATCCTGTTGTTTATGCTGATTATTTAACTGATGAAAACAAACCGACCGTTCTCTGTTATGGGCACTATGACGTGCAACCGGTCGATCCGGTCGATCAATGGCAAACGGATCCTTTTAAACCTGAGATCAGAGACGATATCATTTACGGACGCGGGACAAGCGATGACAAAGGTCAAGTCTTCATGCTGGTTAAGATGGCTGAAACAATTCTTGAAGCGACCGGAACACTTCCGGTCAACCTTAAATTCTGTTTTGAAGGTGAAGAAGAAATTGGAAGTGCTCATCTCGATGGTTTTGTTGATGCGCATCTTGATCTGCTTAAAGCGGATGTTCTGCTTGTTTCCGATACAACCATGCTTGGCATGGATCAGCCGGCTGTCAGCTACGGGCTCCGCGGAATTTGCGGCCTAGAAGTACGTTTGCGCGGGCCCAAAGGAGACCTTCACTCCGGTGTCTACGGCGGCGCTGTACAAAATACACTGCATGCAATGGTTGACTTGTTAGCAAGTCTTCATGATCATCATGGTCGTGTAACGGTTGACGGCTTCTACGACCAGGTAAAGCCTTTAACAAATGAGGAACGAAAGGTTTGTGAAACACTTTCCGATGATGACGCGCTGAAAAAAGAGCTTGATGTTGATACGTTATATGGTGAAGAAGGTTATCCGACGGTCGCACGCATCTGGTCACGCCCGACATTGGAATTGAATGGTGTCTATGGCGGTTTTCAAGGAGAAGGTTTAAAAACCGTCATTCCTTCCACCGCTACCGCCAAAATAACATGCCGGCTAGTTCCTGATCAGGATCCGGCGCTTATCGGAGCGCTTTTGAAAAAGCATCTTAAAGATCATCTGCCTGCCGGTGTCAAATTGGAAGTAGAATTAATGGACCATGCCGATCCATTCATTATGCCTGTTGACCATCCTGCTTTACAAGCTGCCCACAATGCCCTTGAAAAAGCATTCCATACAAAGGCCATTCTGTCACGTCAAGGCGGATCGGTGCCTATTGTTAATACATTCCATGACAAACTCGGCCTTGCACCGATACTCATGGGTTTCGGATTGGACAGTGAGAACTTCCATGCGCCCAATGAACATTTTCATCTTAAGAATTTTGATCGCGGATTGCGCGCTTTAACTGAGTTTTTATTCGAGCTATCCAAACAAATGAACTAAGCCTTTGAAGAGGAAGTCTTCGTTGCGCTGGTACTATTTTCTTGGAATTCTCGTATAAGAAAAGAGGCTGCCATTATCGGCAGCCTCTTTTTCATTGAAGAAGTTCTATGAAGTTTGTTCATGCATAGCGAATCTTTTCTTGAGTCTCTTTAAAAAAAGATTTTAGTGATAACCCTAGGATCAAACGTTAACCATCCCAACGGAACTCACTCCCTCGAAAATCATCCGTATGTCTGAAGGAACTTTCATAATCTCCTTCGCTCATTATCATGGCTATTTGTGGGAGAAATATACGTCACGGTTTAATTTTTCAAAAGTTTTTTGCGTAAAACCGTTTGCAGGATTCCTCCATTACGGTAATAGTCCATTTCAACTTCGCTGTCAAAGCGGACAATGACGGAGAATTTCATCGATTTTCCGTTTGATGCGACCGCTTCAGCCTGAACACGTGCACCTGGCACAATCGTTTCGTCAACCGATACGGAAATTGCCTCTTCTCCTGTTAGTCCAAGGGTGTCAGCACTCTGACCGCTCTCAAATTGAAGCGGGAGAACCCCCATCATGACTAAGTTGCTTCGATGAATACGTTCATAACTCTCGGCGATCACTGCTTTAATTCCAAGCAGCCTCGTCCCTTTTGCGGCCCAATCGCGTGAACTGCCCATGCCGTAATCCTTACCTGCAAGAACGATTAAACGGGTTCCGTCTTGTTTATACTTCATCGCAGCATCATAAATCGGCATCACTTCTCGAGTCGGCCAATACGTCGTATAACCGCCTTCTGTGCCTGGGGCAATTTGATTTCGAATGCGAACATTTGCGAACGTACCGCGCATCATGACCTCATGGTTTCCTCGTCTTGATCCGTACGAGTTGAAATCGATTCGTTTGACCCCTTTATCCATTAAATAGCGCCCCGCCGGGCTGTTACCCGCAATTGATCCCGCCGGCGAAATATGGTCGGTTGTGACCGAATCGGCAAATTTTCCGATAACACGCATTGCCCGTAATGGTTCAATCGTTTTTAATTCTGCCGAAAGACTCTCGAAAAATGGCGGGTTTTGAATATAAGTCGACGCTTTATCCCAATCATACAATTCGCCCGCACTCGTCTCAATGGCATTCCATCGCTGGTTTTCCGTAAAGACACGCGCATATTCTTTTTTAAAGCTTTCCGGTACAACTGCACGATTCATGACCGCTTCAATCTCAGAACGAGACGGCCAGAGATCCTTAAAATAAACCTCATTTCCATCTTGGTCTTTCCCGAACGAATCATGGAGCAAATCAAAATTAACCGATCCGGCAAGTGCATACGCAACAACCAGAGGCGGCGACGCTAAATAGTTGGCGCGAATGAGCGGATGAATACGCCCCTCAAAATTTCGATTCCCTGAAAGTACGGCAGCCACAGTCAAATCTTGATCAACGATCGCTTGCTCAACAGCTTCCGGTAATGGTCCGGAGTTGCCGATACAAGTGGTACATCCATAGCCAACAACATTAAACCCTAATGCTTCCAAATCGGGTAATAAGCCGGCCTTTTCAAGGTAATCTGTAACAACCTTTGATCCGGGAGCAAGACTGGTCTTCACGTAATCAGGAACAGTCAATCCCTTTTCCACGGCTTTTTTAGCGACGAGCCCGGCACCAATCATGACACTTGGATTGCTTGTGTTCGTGCAGCTTGTGATTGCTGCAATGACCACAGCACCGGTATCGAGACGCTCATGGTTGCCGTTATTCTCACTGACCAGTGCTGATTTTTTCAGTTCATCTTTTCCCAAACCAAATCCTTGATTTCCAGATGGCCGGGTGAGCGACGCTTCAAATTCATGCTTCATATCCCGAAGCGAGATACGATCTTGAGGTCTTTTCGGACCAGCCAGTGATGGCGTTACATCACTTAAATTCAGTTCCAAAACTTTTGTAAAATGTGGATCTTTTGCACCGGCAGTATAGAATAAACCATTTGCCTTGCAATAATCTTCAACCAGCTGTACCTGTTCCTCCGTACGTCCACTTAAACGAAGATAGTCCAAAGTAACTTGATCTACCGGAAAATAAGTAGCGGTTGCACCATTTTCCGGAGACATGTTTGCTATAGTCGCACGATCCGCAAGTGCCATATGAGACAGGCTCGGTCCGAAAAATTCAACAAATTTTCCGACCACACCTTCCGCTCTAAGAAGCTGCGTGACGCTTAAGGCCAAATCGGTAGCCGTCGCTCCCTCTGACAAACTTCCAACGATCCGTACGCCAACGACGTCCGGAACCGGAAAATAGGAGGGCTGCCCTAGCATTCCTGCTTCAGCCTCAATGCCGCCAACGCCCCATCCGAGCACGCCTAAACCGTTAATCATTGTTGTATGGGAGTCTGTGCCAACCAGGGTATCCGGGAAAGCAAACAACGCACCGTTACGCTCAATCTTGTGGACAACCGATGCCAAATATTCCAAATTAACTTGATGGACAATTCCTGTGGCGGGAGGAACCGCACGAAAATTTTCAAACGATGATTGTGCCCATTTTAAGAATGTATACCGTTCTTTGTTCCGTTCAAATTCACGTTCCATATTAAATTTAAGCGCCTGATTCGTGCCAAATCGATCGACTTGAACGGAGTGATCGACAACAAGATCGACAGGCTTCTCAGGATTGATCTGCTCAGGATCACCGCCCATATCTGCCATAGCTTTGCGCATCGATGCCAAATCAACGACGGCTGGAACACCGGTGAAATCCTGAAGAATAATGCGCGATGGATTAAATGGAACATCAATCGCTTTATCTAATTGTTCCGTTCCCCACTTGGCTAAATTAATTACGTGTTCCTTTTTAATCGTTCTGCCATCACATTGACGAAGAACGGCCTCAAGCAGTACTTTGATCGAGTATGGAAGACGCTCAATTTCCCCGTACTCCGATAAAGCGCTTAATTGATAATAGTGAATAGGCTGACCAAGACTAGTAAACGTTTTGATCGCATGAAATGCATCTGTAACTTTCGTGTCCTTCGTTCCAACTGCTCCAGACATGTTTTCCCTCCTGTCCGATCTTGAACAATTCTATATTTTCATCATAATCGAACTCAACCATTAAGTAAATTTTATTTATTTAATCAGATTGTATAAGTTTTACTTATCTAAAGAAAAAATATAATAAAACGCTGTGGTAATCTTGAGACGTCAAATGGTTGCGGAGCTCATCGGCCGTTGATTGCTCAGGCGCCGAGCACTGTCGCTTTTATACTGCGTTAGAACGCTGCTTTACTGTTTTGACGCGCGAATTTTATTCTTTCTTTTCATGCAAAAAGAAGATAAGCAACCACGTTGCTTATCTTCTCGGTAAATCAATTTTAAATTTATAGCGATCAGCGCGAAATAAGGATTTTGTCTGTTCAATCGGCTGACCATTGCTTAGATAGGCACAGCGATTGATGAGCAGAATCGGCGAACCTTTGGCAACATCCAAAATTTTTGCTTCTTCAGATGTCACAATCGCTGCTTCAATGGACTGTTCCGCATGGTTAATCGTCATACCGGTTTCTCGTTCAATGTAATCGTACAGAGAAGGACTGACTTGCTGCTCCGTCAAATGCGGCAGAATGCGTACCGGAATATAGGAAGTCTCAATTGCCATTGGCTCTTCATCGGCAAGACGGACCCGCTTCAACTCGTAGGCTTCTTCCTCAGCCTGCAACTTAAGCTGTTTGATCATTTTGGCTGATGGTCTTATTCGAGAGAAGTGTAGCAACCTGCTTCCAGGCTTCAAGCCGCGACTGATCATGTCTTCGGAAAAACCATTAAAACCAAGCAACTTCTTCTCAATCTTTTCTTGAGCAGCAACAAATGTCCCTTTTCCTTTGATTCGAATTAAGATACCCGAATGAACCAAATTCATAATGGCTTGACGTACAGTCATACGCGATACATGAAATTGATCCGTAAATTCGCGTTCAGAAGGAATTTGATCGCCAATCGTCAACTGCTTCTGGTTAATTAGGTCTTCGATATACCGTTCAATCTGATAATACATAGGCATCGGAGATTTGGGGTCAATCATTTCATCAATCCTTGCTGACTTTTGTTTGAGAAAGTGCCGCTTCATCAGCAATAATGATGACGTTCTTATGCTGCGTGAGCGCTGATGCTGGAAAACGGCTGTCTGCTCGATTTGCAAGCACCAGCTTGCCTAGTGCATCTGCTTTCTCTTCACCTGAAGCGATTAACAGAATCTTCCTGCTCTTTAAGATCGTACCGATGCCCATGGTAACGGCTTCAGTTGGTACATCCTCTATGCTTCCAAAATAGCGAGCATTAGCGTGTCGTGTCGATTCTGTTAACTTCACAACATGCGTGCCCAGCGTCAGGGAAGACCCTGGCTCATTAAAACCGATATGCCCATTACGTCCGATTCCGAGCAATTGGAGGTCTACCCCTCCGAGACTGTCAATTAAGGCATCATAACGCATGCAAGCCTCTTTTGACGTATCTAAACCATTGGGTAAAAAGTATTGTCCGTCAGGCAAATCCACATGATCAAAAAAGTGTTGTTTCATGTACGCGTAGTAGCTGTTCGGGTCCTTCGGATCGATGCCCGCATATTCATCAAGATTAACTGTACGGATCGATCGATAGCTGGTCCCGTTTTCTTGGTGATCCTTGACCAATTGTTGATAGGTACCTTCAGGAGTTCCTCCAGTAGCAAGACCGAGCACAGCATCTGGCTTTCTCAATACGAGTTCCCGGATGATTTCAGCAGCTTTCTTGCTCATTTCTTGATTATCTGTAACCGAAACAATCTTCAATTCAATCCACCTCTTCTTTTTGATAGGCAATCGCACCGCGGCACACAGTAAGCACAAGTTCATTCTTTTCATTTAACACAATGAAATCGGCATCTTTTCCAGCTTCAAGCGATCCTTTTCGATCGAAAACACCGCATTGCAATGCCGGATTGATTGCTCCCATTTGCACAACATCAGCCAAAGTTGCATCAGTAAATGCGAGTATATTACGTAGAGAATCCTTCATTTTCAGCACGCTGCCAGCAATCGTCCCATCCTTTAACACAGCCATCCCTTTATCCACAAAAACATCTTGACCACCGAGGTCGTACACACCTTTTTTTAGGCATTTTGCGCGCATTGAGTCGGTAATTAAAATCATCCGGTCACTGCCCTTAAGCTTATAGGCAAGGTTAACCATTCCTTGACACACGTGATGGCCGTCACAAATCAGTTCGGTATAGAGGTCATGATGCAGCAATGCACCACCGAGAATACCCGGTTCACGATGGTGCATCCCGCGCATTCCGTTATAAAGGTGTGTGACTTGAGTCGCTCCGGCATCTATCGCACGAATGACATCCTCATCAATTCCATTCGTATGACCAATTGAAGCAACGACATGTTGCTCCTTTAAATGCCGAATGAAATCAAGACCACCATCTAATTCTGGTGCCATAGTCACTTCTTTGATATGATTTCCTGAGATGCTCTGCCAATGGTCAAATAATGAGCTATCGGGATCAATGATAAAGCGTTCTGGCTGGGCGCCTGCCTTTTCTTTATTAATGAAAGGGCCTTCCAGATGAATCCCAATGATTTCTGCTTCTCCCGATTTCTGATGACCGATGACCGTTCCTGCGTTTTCAACAGCCTTTTCGATCGCAGGAACCGATTGGGTAATCGTCGTTGCTAGAAATGAGGTTGTCCCTTCTTTAGCCAATGCGGAAGCAATTTTACTCAGTGCCTCCGGTGTTGCATCCATTGTGTCTGCACCATCGGCACCATGGATGTGCATGTCGATCATTCCCGGCAAACACTTGTAGGTCGAAGGAAAATGCAGGGTCTGATCTGTCGATTGAGACGAATGAGCGTTGATGCTCGCGATTGTTTCTCCTTCAATAGTCAGGCTCCCGTTTTCAATCCATTCATTCTGACTGTAAATGGAACAACCATCAATTTTAGTCGCCATAAAATCGCTTCCTTTTTTCTTTTATTGTAGCATTTTGCAGCTCATCCTGTCTAGACATCTATACTTTGTCTGTTTTATGATTCCATTAAAGCCACAATACATCCCGTGACTTTTCTTACCCGGACTTCAAATGATATGTGAAAATCCGAAACTCTTGCTGAATCGACTCTGTTCCGGCAAGCAGCCATCGCACATTGGTTGGTGGCTGCCATTTATCAAAACAAAAAAAACACCATCCTCTGTCGATGGTGTTTTTTTGAATGATTAACCTATTTTACGGCTCTTTTTTCGTGATAAATCTTCCTTATTTCACTTGATTGTTGATTGCTTTCATCATCTGATTGATCTTTTTCTGCGATGGGTGCTGGCCCATTTGTGTCATCATCACGCGTAACATGTTTTCGTTAATCGGCGGGTTCTTCTTCAAATAACTCATCATATATTTACGGGCGATCAAGAAACCGAGAATCAATCCGACCGCCAGACAGATCACGCCTATTAATATGTATAACCAGAGCATGGTGTGCGTCCTCCTCGTATCAAATTTCCATAGTTCAGTTTACACTATCTCGCGAATCATGGTCAACTCTGTTACAGAGCGAAAAGGGCTTTATTCTCAAACAGCGTAAGAAAAACCGGTCAAAAAACGCGCGGTCCTTACT
>NZ_BJMS01000008.1 GCF_006539285.1 Sporolactobacillus inulinus | reverse complement strand
GAGCAGTCCAGGAGCCTCCTCGGACACGCAATTTATCTGCGGGGTCTCCTTTGGCCTGCACTCCCGCAGGCGTCTTGTGCCAGCGTTCTATTCAGAGCCCATTTTCTAAAGAGGCGACGTTGATCCCTGTACCATAAGTCTTAAACTTGCTTTCTTTATCGGTAAAAAAAAGAAAGCAGAGGCTGAACATCAGTCCGCTTTCCATCTGAAGGAGGATGAAAAATGGCCATTAATGGAAAAATGCCATTAATGGATTCATAAACTTCAAAAACAAAAAGGAAAAGAAACGATTGTACTAATACATCATTTCATCAATCCCTTTGTTATATAACAGTATATCACAAAAATGTCTTTTTTGCGTCTTTTAAAAGCTTGGTCGTTCATTATTTATTTTCTTTTTTCACCGGAATAATCAGTTTTTGGTCGGGAACAATTTGGTCGCGCACCAAACCATTTTCATGTTTTACCCAATCAATGAATGCCTGCTTGGTAAGTCTCGGTGTTTCATCTTTATAATCGGTCGCAATTGACCACAGTGAGTCTCCGTGCTTGACCGTTACTTCTTTATATATCGTTTGATCCGCAGCCACTGTATTCGTTAATGTGAAAAATAAAACGACAGACAAAATGCAAAATAAGATAATAAATGATAATCCTCTGGTTTTTTGCTTCGCTTTCATATTCATTTTTGTTCCCCCTCGTTAGGAATGCTTGTTCTCAAGAACATTTGTTCGTTCTCTCTATTTTAATGCGAACATGTATTTGTGTCAATGTATTTAGAACAAATGTATTTAGAACAAATGTTTGCATCTGTTTTTTTCAAATGCTATACTATTGTCAAGATAAGGAAAAGGAGAAGTATCATGAAACTCTCAAATCGGCAGCAAGCAATCCTTGATTACATAAAACATGAAGTTGCCAGTAAAGGCTACCCCCCTTCTGTACGCGAGATTTGCGATGCCGTTGGGCTTGCATCGAGTTCAACGGTACATGGTCATTTAGCACGACTTGAAAAAAAAGGCTTAATCAGACGTGACCCCACAAAGCCAAGGGCAATCGAGGTTCTCGATCATGATGGAGACATTTTTACTGAGAAAACGGTAAACATTCCGGTGATTGGCAAAGTGACCGCAGGACTTCCGATAAGTGCAGTTGAAAATATTGAAGAATATTTCCCTGTTCCGCTCTCAATCGTTGAAGACGATGACGCATTTATTCTCAATGTAACTGGTGAAAGTATGATTAACGCCGGAATTCTCGACGGCGACAAAGTGATTGTCCGTCAGCAGCGCACTGCAGAAAATGGAGAAATTGTTGTCGCAATGACTGATGAGAATGAAGCAACCGTCAAGCGATTCTTCAAAGAGGAAGACCATATTCGTCTGCAACCGGAAAATCCGTCAATGGATCCGATTTTACTCGATAACTGTGTGATCCTCGGAAAAGTAATCGGTGTATTTCGCACCATCAAATAGCTTCTCTCATCCGTAAATTGCTTTTACAAACTCCTGAAGAATCTCGATCTTCAGGAGTTTTTGTTTATGGAAAAAGAATGATAGCGACGTATTCAGAACCAGAACAACGGTTCAAGTGACAATAAGTTTGGTTTCGTATACAGGTACCGTTCAGTCGGTTAAAATAGAGAAAAGAAAAGGAGGAATGAATGATGAACGAATGGTTGAAAACAGGTTTCCTTATTGGGCTCGGAGCAGCCTCTGCCGGCAAGGAGAAAGTCGAAAAAATACTTAGCGACCTTTCTAATAACGGCAGCGCGGCAGCTGATGAAACGAAGGCGTTGCTGAAAACATTGGGGGATAAAGGAAAGAAAAGTACAGATAATTTGAACCAACAGCTGCATCAAGGAATCAGCGATTCACTTCACGAACTTGGATTTGCCACACATGAAGAACTGGCACAGCTTCAGCATCAAATTGCCGCGTTAGAATCTGAATTTAAGCAATTAAAGGCGGTTGTTAGCCAGAAAGAAAATGAAGAAAAATAACTTTTTTTCAGGTGAAGTGACTATGATTGGAAAACACATTCGTCATCTTAAAAGATATCGGGAAATTGTTTCAGTTCTGGTTAAATACGGATTCGGCTATCTTGTAAAAGATGTCGGCCTGTTTCATTTACTCTCATTACCCAAACAGATTGCGGCTGATTTATCTGGAAACGGGAAAGAGCAGCGGTCATTAGGGCAACGTATACGGCTTATGTTAGAAGAACTCGGACCTACTTTTATTAAACTTGGCCAACTGCTCAGCTTGAGGACCGATATATTACCGGAGCAAATTGCTGACGAACTGCGCAATCTTCAGGATCAGGTTACACCCGTAAACGTAGAATCCATCAAGCAGATTATTGCTGAGGAATTCGGGGCACCCGTTGAAGAAGTCTTTGCTCGTTTTGATGATTCGTGTATCGCCGCGGCTTCAATGGGTCAGGCGCACCATGCTCAATTGAAAAGTGGCGAGGAAGTTGCCGTTAAAATCAGACGTCCTGACATTGAATCTATTGTTGCCAATGACATTGAAATTCTATGGGACTTAGCCTCCCTTGTCGATAAACGGTACGAATGGGCACGCACTTATCAAGTGTTGGATCTCGTGGAAGAATTTTCTACAGCCGTTCATAAAGAATTGGACTATACACGAGAAGCGCGAAACACGAAAAAGCTTTATTCCTTTTTTAGTGATAACGATCAAGTCGTCATTCCTAAGGTTTACGATGATTATTCCTCAGCCCGCGTCTTAACCTTAGACTATATTAACGGTTACAAAGTTCAGGATTTGATTGAGCATACTCCGGCAGGGATTGATAAAACAACGCTCTGTGAATGGCTTGTTCGTTCCTTTCTTGATCAAGCGCTCATCTTCGGCATTTTTCACGGAGATCCTCATCCCGGCAATTTATTCTTCTTCTCCGGAAACAAAATCGGCTACATTGATTTTGGTCAAGTCGGTTATTTAAATGAAACGATGAAACGAGATTTTGGCGATTTAATTATTGGATTAATGAAAGGCAACACAGACTTGTTGGTTCGTACGTTGTCTGTAATGACCGACATTCCAGACGATTTGAATGAGCGTCAGTTCAAAACAGATCTGGATGCACTTCGTGAAAAATATTACATGCTCCCTTTTAAAAAAGTTCACATCGGTAAGGTGGTTCATGATATCTTTGAAGTGACCAAAAAACATCGGATTGGCATTCCAAAGAACTATACACTGCTCGGAAAATCACTCATCACACTCGAGGGAATTATTACCCAACTTGATTGTGAAATAAGCATTCTTGAGCTTGCAGAACCCTATGGTCATAAATTACTCATACACCGGTTGAACCTGACTGATCTCACAAAGAAACTATTCATGAACAGTTATGATGTTGTTGATAACAGCATACACTTGCCTTCTTTATTGCGGAAAACACTCACGCATTTAAATAAAGGGAAAACCCGTGTCGAAATGAAACTTCCTCAATTGGAATTTCTGCTTGCCAAAGTGGATCGCGCTGCGAACCGTATTTCATTCAGTATTATGCTGCTTTCATTCAGCATCATTTTGGCATGTATTATTCTTGGCGAGGCATTCGGTGCTCGATCGCTTATCAGTAACATCCCAATTCTTGGCATAGCGGTCACTATCGTTCTTTTCATGTTTATGATCGTCCTTCTTTCAATTTTCCGCTCCGGCCGTTTTTAAAACCAGAGCTTCCATCACTTTTGGTCAGAATTAATCCTTTGACTCCTCAGTGAACATGCAATGACATCCGCTTCACTGTTTGCCGCTCAAACCTCAGGATGATTTTTTTATCGATCAAGGCGCTTTAATCGATAAATGAAAAACTCGGGAACCAATTGTCGCATCAAGTGTTGCTGCAATGCGATTAAGCTGCGTCTGCACGATAATCGCATTGTCTAACTTCCCCTCTTTATGACGCAAAAGCCGATTGCACTCATCAGATAGAAAGCTGATTTTCTGTTCATCAATTCCTTTTCCTGCCAAAAAAAGTGTAGCTGCTCTATCATACTCCGGGCGTAGCGTAATCCAACGTGCCCCGGGTTTATTTGAGATCATGCGGCAGACACAGCCTTCAGCAGCATCGGCTATCGCGAGCAAAACATCTTGCCGGTCACTAGGTACGGATGTTACCTCTTCTTTCAGCTGTGCAAGCATTGCAGAATCAATCTTATAAGGATGGTCCTGAAACGTGAAAAGACGTTTTATCCTTTTCAATCGTTTCTCACTTCCCGTACATGCGATGAATTGATATTCTGAAATACGTACAAAACTTGGTTTCTTCGACAAACTGATCTGAACCTCTCCCGCATTGCTTGCTTCAACTTGGTTTCCGTCACTCACCACTGATACCCATTGATTCGATGCAATAATTGAAACAAAACTCAAGCACAATCCCTCCTTCAATTCTTCTTCTCTATTATAGAAACAATCCAGTTGAAAAAGAAGTATCGATAACCCTGTCCGCTTATTATTTATGAGCATATCCGTTTGCATTTTTTTCTGTTTGTCATAAAATAGACTCATAAGGTTCAATTTATTGTCACATTTTATATAGAGAAAGTTCTTGAAACGCAAACAAAGATCTGTTTCAAGAATGTGTTCAACTCTGGAGGAGGAACCCAATATGGGAAAAGTAAAAGCAAGTGACGCAGTCGTCAGGTTGCTGGAAAACTGGGGCATTAATCATATTTATGGTATCCCCGGCGACTCCATCGACACGATGGTTGAAGCACTACGCAAAGAAGAAAGCAAAATAAAATTTTACACGGTTCGTCATGAAGAAGTCGCTTCACTCGCAGCCGCAGCTTATTCAAAACTAACCGGAAAAATCGGTGTATGCCTTGCTATTGGCGGTCCTGGTGCGATTCACCTACTCAACGGCATGTATGATGCTAAGATGGATCATGTACCGATGCTTGTACTTGTCGGACATATTCCATCACGTTTGACCGGAACCGATTATTTTCAAGAAGTCGACACAGTGGAACTGTTTAAAGATGTTGCTGTATACAACAAAAAGATCACAAGTGCTGAAAGCTTCCCGGCTGTTGTCAACCAAGCAATCCGCACTGCTTATACAAAACGCGGCGTTGCGGTTCTCTCCATTCCGGATGATATTCCGCTAGGTGAAATTTCCGACAGCGCGCCTCAACTTTCAACGATTTTTGAGAAGAAAACGCCTGGTCTTGTTCAAGATGATTTGAATGATGCTGTTGCCTTAATTAACAAGGCAACAAGCCCGGTCATTTTAGCAGGTGTTGGCGCGAAAAATGCAAAGAATGAACTCAAAGCCTTTGCAGAACGTATCGATGCACCCGTTGCGATTACACTGCCAGGCAAAGGAGCAATTTCAGACTTGCACCCGAACTTTATTGGCAATATTGGCAAAATCGGTACAAAGCCTGCTTATCGAGCAATGAAAAGTTCCGATTTGCTGATCATGATCGGTACCGACTATCCCTATGCAGCGTATCTTCCGGAAGGTGCAAAATGCGTTCAGATCGACATTGATCCTGAAAAAATCGGTAAGCGTTATGCGGTAACCAATGGAATTGTCGGTGATTCTGCTGAAGCGCTCGACTACTTAACCGAACACGTGACACCTGTTTCCGACCGTCCATTCCTGAAAACATGCCAAGACAACATGAAGACTTGGTGGAACTGGATGAATGAGGACCAAGATCAAAAGAAATCACCGATTGCTCCTGAAGCATTGATGGCAGGCATTGAATCCATTTCTGAGGATGACACGATCTATTCTGTGGATGTCGGTACGTCAACCGTTTGGTCAACGCGTTATCTCAGACTTAGAGAAAATCAAGATTTTATTGTTTCCGCATGGCTAGGTACGATGGGATGCGGTCTTCCCGGTGCCATCGCAGCCAAGCAGACATTCCCGGATCGTCAAGCCATTGCCATCACGGGTGATGGTGCCTTTGCCATGGTGATGCAAGACTTTGCTACGGCCGTTCATTACAAAATGCCGATAATTGTTGTCGTTTTAAACAACAAACAATTGGCATTCATTAAATATGAACAACAGTCCGCCGGTCAATTAAAATATGCTGTTGACTTTGGTGATATTGATTATGCCAAGTTTGCAGAAGCATGCGGCGGAAAAGGATTCCGGATTCAAAACTATGAAGAACTCCAGCCGGCTCTGGAACAGGCCAAAGCATCAGACGTACCGGTAATTCTTGATGTTGCTGTAGATGTAAATGCTGCGCCGCTTCCAGGAAAAATTGTGATGGATGAAGCAAAGGGCTATGCACGATTTACGGCGAAATCAATCGCTGAAAATCACAAAATGGAAAAAATGCCGCCGATGAAGACGGTTATGCGCCGATTCCTGTAATCAATTTTTATAATAAAGTCAAAAAAGGATCTGCCCGTAAAGGGGCAGATCCTTTTCTGATTCACAAGGCTTTATTTTTCAACAACAGCATGTCCGCCAAATTCATTACGCAAGGCAGCAACCACTTTGCCAGAGAACGTATCGTTTTCCAGAGAACGATAACGCATCAAAAGTGATAGAGCAATGACCGGAGTCGGTACTTGCATATCAAGAGCGGTCTCCAGCGTCCATTTTCCTTCACCAGATGAGGACATTACCCCACTCAGCTTCTCTAGATTACCATCCTTTGAAAAAGCATCTTCAAGAAGTTCCACAAGCCAGCTGCGGATCACTGAACCATGGTTCCACACCTTTGCCACAGCCTGATTATCGTAATCAAATTCACTTTTCTGCAAAACTTCAAACCCTTCGGCAAGCGACTGCATCATGCCATATTCGACGCCATTATGAACCATTTTTAAGAAATGGCCACTCCCTGCTTTCCCCGTATAGAGATAGCCATCCTCAACCGATATCGCTTTAAAGAGTGGTTCGAGATAGCTAAAGGATCGTTCTTCTCCGCCGACCATGATACAAGCACCATGGCGCGCACCGCTCATCCCGCCGGATGTACCGACATCCATAAATGAGATGCCTTGTTGTTTACATAGCGCGTAACGGCGAAGTGTATCTGTGTAGCGTGAGTTGCCTCCATCAAGCACAATATCGCCTTCGTCAAGCAGAGGAAGAAGCGTTTTGAGCGTTTGTTCTGTCGGATCCCCTGCTGGAACCATCAGCCAGAATACCCGAGGCGTGTTAAGGCTGTTTACCAACTTTTCTACTGAAGTGAAACCTTCAATCCCTTCAGTTTCTTGTGCTTTTTTTACAGCTGCTTCGGACAGGTCGAAGGCGTTAACCGCAAAACCATGTTCAGACATATTAAGTGCAAGGTTGTACCCCATCTTTCCCAATCCAATAAGTCCGATCTTCATTTCAATCACCTATTTTATCAAAATTTATGTTTTTCTCTTCTTTAAGTTTAACCCATTCGGCCAGGTTCTCCAAATCAAATGTTTTTTTCAACACCCACAATCCACTCAAGTACAAAATTCCACAACAATCTTCACTTCAGTAAAGACGGAGGCATTTTCCATGTACCAATTAAGCAGGATCGGGAGGCATGTGCCGTAGCACTTCAGCTGGGTCTCGATATACATCTGCAAACAGGATGATCATCAGGAGCAGGATACTCACAAACGCGAAATAACTCGTTGTTGATAAATAGGGACGTGTATCACGCAGATAAGCACGGAATTGTAAGTCTTTTCCCTCTAACATTCGTCCGTTGACCCTTAAAGAACCGCCTCGATACAAATCTCTCTGTTCGAATAATCCTTTTCCATGGATCGCCAAGTCTAGATAACTCTGCTGCTGATTGCCAATCATCGAAACCGTTAAGACATACTTCTTCTTGCCGCGAAAAGGGCGAACAAAATTAAAATCGGAAAGTGTTCCTCTCTTCAAGTCATGTTTTGTAAATCGCTTCGTTTGTCCTTCATCCCCAGATCGAGAGCGAAGTGTTACTTGATATGTGCCCTCCCCTTTTGAACGAGACATTCCTAATGAGATATGATCAAATGACCGATCCGCATAAAAGGTTTGTGAAACATTCTGGTTAAGCGAAACTCGAGCTTGAAGCGAGCCTTTGCGCTGATTTTGATTTATCGCATAGCGGTATTGCACATCACTCTCTTGTGTGATCGCACGGAAATGGAAAACAGTAACAGCTAAAAGCAGGATCACAAGCAGATGTGCGGCACGCTGACTCGTTATTGGCCACAGCGAGCGATGCATCTGCCTCTTTTCACTGAGCCACTGCTGCAACCTGGAAACGCCATAACAATTCATAATTAGAAATGGGAAGAAGAACAGTAGCGCATAGCGAGGCTCTGCTTCCCAAACAAAAATATAAAACACGAAATTGCCAAAGAGCATAATTTGCAACAACAGATCCGTATCGATTTGCTTTTTACGATACGAACGAAGTGCAGAACAAAGAAGAAAAAACAAATTGGCACAGTGGAAGGCTTGAATGATTAGAAGAAATAACGCGCGTTGTCCTCCAATTAAATAATCGTACATCAAGGAGTGTGTTGATGTATTTCCCAGATACCAATAGTAGCCCATCGAGCCATCTGCATAGACGCGGAACGCTTTAACAAACCACAGAGATACCAGTGCTCCGATTGATTTCTCATGCAGCCTTTTCTTGATTTCATCAGTCGTCACTTTTCTTTTCTCTTCCTGCGTCTCTTTGTTGAATGTTCGTTGAAAATCTTTGTAATTATACCGACCTTGTTCGGACAGGCCAAGCATGATCCAGTGTGTCGTCGGCATCTTCACACGATCGTTTGACTTAAGATGCATTCCTTCAGCCAGCTGCACCACTGAGTTTTGCATGATGAGCAATGCACCAAGCGTCACAACACTAAGAATCAAAACCTGTTTCATACGCTTCTGTAAGAGCAGATAAATGATTAGTGCGGGCAAAAAAAGAATTAGATTCTGGCGAATAACGCAGCCGGCAGCGAGCAGGAGACAAAACAAAACACCATAATGCTTGTTGCCCTGCTCATAGCGCATCCATAAATAGATCAAAAGCGGTGGCATCATAATCATCAAAGTATCCGAGTAAAAGTAAAGCGAATAGAAAAACAATGGGAAACAAGTAGCGATCAGCACGAAAAAAAACACACTCATCCTCAATCCGAAAACCATCTTAACGATCTTTGCTGAGAAAAAAATAGCGCAATTTAACACAGTCATACAGAGCAAATGGTCAAGGAACAACAATGCATCGACCGACTGAAATGGAAAGATGTGGTAAAGGCCATAGCGGATCAGCAGCAAAGGGAGATTATTCGGATAGATCTGAAAATAAATTGTGCTTGCATCATTTCTGTTTGTTTCCAATAAATGATAGGCTTTCATAAACACATGCCCGCCATCTATTTCAGGAGGCTGGACCCCTGAAAATACGATTAGGAGGAAAAGTTCATAGACACCAATCACAGCCACCAGCAAAAAGCGTAAGCGATACACCGTTTTCTCATGACACGCACATAACAAGCGGTGCATCGACAGTAAGAAAAGTATAAAAACAACCGTTAATAGCAACAGGATCCAGGTTAAGTCCAACGCTGAGTAGGCAAGATTTCCGTAATTTAAATAGGTCCCAAGAAAAAGCGGACCTGCACTGCTCATCAGCAAAAAAACCCCGCCAAACAGAACAAACGCCCCTGAAAATAATTGAATTAATCGACGTTTACCAGCCAAAAATGCTCACACCCAGAAGATCTGATTTTCAGTAATTACTGGACTAGTATTTGTCAAAACCACTGCTATTATCACATTTCAGACATAAAAAAAGCGGCCGATGCTACAGCCGCTTTTAACTCATTGGAATAATGTTTTATTCTTATGCTTATTTATTTACTTCTTACGGGCTTTTTCCAAAGTCCAAGAATTAACCCGGAAACAATTGATCCAATGATAATCGAAACCAAGAACAGAATCGGGTGATTACCAAGGAGTACAACGAAGATGCCGCCATGAGGTGCCGGAATATTAATGTTCCAAAACTGAGTTAATCCCCCAGCAATTGCAGCACCAATCACACTCGAACCAATGATATGAAGCGGATCGGCAGCTGCAAAAGGAATTGCACCTTCTGTAATAAACGATAAACCGAGCACATAGTTTGTTATACCTGCTTTGCGTTCTTCTTCAGTAAATTTGTTTTTAAAGAGCGATGAAGCTAAAGCGATCGCAATCGGCGGTACCATTCCACCCGCCATTACGGCAGCCATCATTAAACCATTTTCGTTGCCGCTGCTTGTAAAGACACCAATCGCAAAGGTATAAGCAGCCTTATTTACCGGGCCGCCCATATCAACGGCCATCATACCGCCAAGAACAACACCAAGCAAAACTGCATTTCCTGTTCCAAGATGGTTCAAACCGCCAATCAATCCCGTGTTAATCCATTCAAAAATTGGGTTAAGGATGTAGTACATTAATCCTCCCGTAATCAACAGACCCAAAACAGGATAGAGCAGAATCGGTTTTATACCGTCCAAAGTACGCGGAAGACCGCTAAATACTTTTTTCAGCAAGATAATCACCCATCCGGCGAGGAAACCAGCGGCAAGACCGCCAAGGAAACCGGCATTCGCACTTGCTGCCAGAAAACCGCCAACCATACCAGGCATCAACGCCGGTCGATCACCGATACTCATCGCGATAAATCCTGCGAGAATTGGTATTAAGAAGTGAAAGGCTCCTGTGCCTCCCCCGGCAATCGCACTAAGCATCTGAAAAATTGTATTATCTTTGCCTAGATGTTCAAAAAGGAACGAAATGGCAAGTAAAATACCACCACCAACGACAAACGGCAGCATATGTGAAATACCGTTCATCAGATCCTTATAAATCTTGTTCCAAACCGATTCCTTGCCGACTTGCTCGCTTTCTTCAGCTTCACTGCCTTCTGCGTGGTATACAGGTGCTTGGCCATGCAGTGCTTTATTGATTAGTTCTTCCGGTTTGCGAATCCCATCGCTTACCGGGGTTTGCAGTACTTTTTTACCGTCAAAACGAGCCATTTCAACTTTCTTGTCTGCAGCAACAATGACTCCGGCAGCACGGGCAATCTCATCTTTAGTGAGCACATGCTTTGCCCCTTCTGAGCCATTTGTTTCAACACGAATAGCTACGCCCATTTCTTTTGCCTTTTTCTTCAAAGCGTCTTCAGCCATGTAGGTGTGTGCAATTCCCGTTGGGCAGGCGGTAACGGCAACTACGAATTGCTCTTCAGATGATGCTTGAAGTGCATGGGTGTTTTTATCTTCTGCCTCTCTCGCTTCTTCTGCATCATGCTCTGCTTGCTTTTCATTAAAAAGTTGGGCAACCTCATGTGCCGTGCCTGCTTGTTTTACTTGTTCAACAAAATCGTGGTCAATCAGCAGTCGGGACAATGCTGCCAGCGTTTGCAGATGGACATCAGCTGCTCCTTCAGGGGCTGCAATCATAAAGAATAGGTATGAAGGTTGTCCATCAAGGGCTTTGTAATCAATCCCTTTTTTGCTATGGCCAAAAACAACGGTTGCTTTATTGACCGCTTTTGTTTTTGCATGAGGCATTGCGATTCCATCGCCAATACCGGTGCTTGATTGTGCTTCACGCTTCAAAATCATTTCTTTGAAGAGTTCTGGATCATTAATTCGATTATTTTTTTCAAGACTGGAAATCAGCTCATCGATTGCGCCCTCTTTAGTTGTCGCTTTCATGTCCAAAACCATAGCGCTTTCAATCATTAAATCCGTAATTCTCATCGAAGTTCCACTCCTTTTTACTAATCTAAGTCTGCGGAGCATCATCGTTCAGATACTGGTTTGAGGTAATCGGTTTCATTTATTATCAAAAACAAAACTTCGTTTTATCCAGTAAAAACTGAACGTATTGGCTGATCAATCTCAGCGATTACCTACCGATCAGCTGCTTCTTGATCAGCTACATAGATCTCCGTTTTTTCGGTGACTTTGAAGCCATCTAAGTCAGGCAGATGGTCGGTTATGATGATCGCTTCAGCGAGATCAAAAATCTTGCAAAAAGAGATCTCAGAGAACTTGCTGCTGTCCGACACAATGTAAGTTCGTTGTGCAAGATCATGTGCGCGCCGCTTCAGCGCTGCTTCTTCCGGATCCGGAGTCGTATAGCCCATTGACGGATCAATGCCATTTACGCCAATGAATGCAGTATCAAACCGAAATAAATTGATCGCTTGCAGTGCCAAACTTCCAATGACGGCTTTTGTCGTTGATTTCATTTGTCCACCCAACAAATAGCAAATGATCTTCTTTCGAACGAGCAGGTCAACATGTGCAGGACCATTGGTGACAACGGTTACATTTTTTGCTGTAATAAAATGAATCATTTCTAATGTCGTTGTTCCGGCATCTAGGAATATACAATCATTATCTTTGATTTTCGTCGCAGCTAATCGCGCAACCGCTTTCTTTTGCTGCACATTTTTAAGCGTTTTTGACTCCATATCCAGTTCATCATTTACCTTCCGTAGAAGTGATGCACCACCATGCACACGCCGGAGAAGATGACGGCTCTCTAGTTCTTGCAAATCCCGCCGAACAGTGGATTCAGAAGCATTGAGCATCGAAACGAGTTCTTTCAACTTAACCACATGGTCAACTGCTAAAGTCTTCAAGATCATCAGCTGTCTTTCTTCAGCCAACATATTCATTCCTCCACACAACCTATTGTACCACTTTTCTCTTCAAAATCAATCAAATGATTTCAAAATCATTCTTTCTCCGTAGCGCTTATTGAATGAATGTGACTGGTTTTGATTTAGATTTTGTTCGCTTTCCGTCCGATCAGCAATATAAAATCACACGTAATGATGGAGGTTTCCTGATTCAAAAAATTTTGGCGCGCGGGTTCTGGTACGTTCCAAGTAAGCGGAGTCATGCATAGCAAATCACTCAATCCTGCTTTATCGAGCTGTACTGTATAGTAAAGATGATGCATTTCAGATTCAGGATAATGCTCTTTAAACAGACGAAGTGTTTCAACATTCGAGTAGTTGGCTCTAGCAGTGCCGTAAAATGCACGGCGCAACTCTTGAAGATAGTGTTCTCCTGGTATGACTTTAATGACAGAACCACCGGATTCAAGTAACGAATCAAATGCATCATAGTTTGATGGCGACAGAATATTAAGCAAAAATTGAAAGCTGTGTTTTTGATAAGGAGGCTGCGCGAGATCTCCGACGAACCAGATTTGATTCGGATAGTGTTTTGCAGATAATTGAATACCTGGTTTGGCAAGATCAATACCACAGCCCGTAATTTGTTTCGAAGTCTGTTGTGAAAGAGCGTCACAAATAGCTGCCAGATGCGATCCTTCACCGCAACCTAAATCGAGGATCGTCGATTGTTGAGCCATGTTGCTGCTCATCTGCTTATCTATATCGTTTACGATACGTTCCATGAGCGGATTAAAAAACTGATGTCCAACAATGATTCTTCGACGTGCTTCAAAAAGCTGCTTATCATAATGGGTATGCACAGCTTTTGTTAGCAGATTGACATACCCTTGTTTGGCGATATCGAAGGTGTGTGCATGCGGACACCTTAAGCTCCTTTGTTCATTAACAAGCGTAAACGCTTCTCCACAAAGCGGACAATGAAAGAGTTGCAGCTCCTGCTGCATTTTTTCAGCGCATCGCATCTTATTATTCATACATCACACAACCTTGTCTACGAATTACCGTTGATTTATCGGCAAATTAACTCATTGACACATTATAACACAGCGTGTGCCGCTTGGTTTTTTTGTCACGGTTCGAAAAATGGGTGAATACACTAAGGCATAAAGGAGAGATGATGATGAGTTATCCGTACGAAGAAAACAATCAGTCACTTTTTGTTCCTCATGAAATGAATGATCGAAATGTAAATCAGTCCACTGACAACACACAAGCACTAAATAACCTATGCCGAAAATACATGAATTACTATGTCATTGCACAGATGGCCGATGGCACACAAATGGAAGGAATCGTCGAAGAGGTTACTGATCAAGGGGTAATCATGCTGGTACCTGAGGACGCTGAACCTGAAGCTGACTCGCGTTTTTTCTATGGCCCTAGACCGCGTCGAAGATTTCGAAGGTTTAATCGTTTTCTATTCCCATTCTTCCTATTTGCGACCCCATTTCTTTATCCTTTCCCATTTTATTATTAAGGGTTCCTGTACTATAAAGACTGTCATTAGGGATGAAACGATTTCGTGGCAAATACGACACTTGAGCGTCTCACTCCAGTGTGCTTGCTTAAATCATAAGGAGGGCATCTAAATGTCAAACAGACGTCTAGATGTCCTCCTTATTTTTAACTTCATTTCTATTAAAGTGTTTCATCAATCGTCCCGAGTGTAAGTATTGCCGATCCTCCTGCTTCCATCCAAGTTCCAAAGGTGACCAAATGATCAAACAAAGTATAATCTTCGCCTTTCGTAAGCAAACGATTTCTCCCCATGACTTGAATAGAGTTACCGATACATACCAACAGGGTGCCAATAATCCGATACATCTTTCTCCAAAAAATTGGATCGGTTGCTACAACAAAGGATGCCAATACTTCTTTAAGATTCGAGGAAATTGCCCGTTTCAACAAGATACGATCATCATCTTCGTCTCGAATAAACTGAAGAACAAAAGAGCCATAACCAATAACGGTAAGCGCCAGTCCTAATTGTTTCGACGGGTTATTGGAGGCGAGATCAATAAGTGCCGCACCTGCCCCAACTTGGATGATGCTGCCTAAAAGGATTAATTGATCCTGAGTTTCGCGATCCAGCGTTTTAATCGGCGTCTGGCCGATAGCAGCCATCACTTTTCCAATCGTAATGGATAAGAGTGCGAAATCCTCTGATAATTCTTTTCTATTCACAGAGATCCCACCTCCTTCTCCCAATGGCATTACTCCTTCATATGCACGCAACAACTGAATGGAGTTTTGTCAGATCCATTGGTTATGAAGCGGTCTTGCTTCTTGCTTTAAGGATTGCAGTTGCAACGGTTGGTGCAATAATACATGCCGCTACTGCTTCGGCAATACCGTTTGTAAACACAATGGCTAATAGCGCTGGCAGCAACTGGGTGACGTCCATATGCAAGGCATTGGCATAGGGTTGTCGATAGAATAAATAAATCAATCCCAGCACGAGAACCGTGTTCGTCAAAGCGCCAAGCAGTGATGCAATCGACATACTGACATAGTGTGGGCATCCCATTTTTTTTAGCTTCAGGTACACATTCCCGGAAATAATCCCGATCATGATACGAGGAAAAACAGAAATGAGCGGATTCGTAAAAACAATGGGCGCAACAGGACTAGTTGGAAAAGTAAATGCGCGAATAAAAGTAGTCATTCCCCATACGCCGCCAATAATAGCACCGCCAGTTGGTCCAAGAACAATTGCTGCGATAATTACCGTAATGTGGATAATCGTGAGACTTAAAGCAACCATTGGAATATAGCCCAGAAATGGAACAAAGTTTTGCAGAAGGATAATAGCGGTAAATATGCTTAGTAAAACTAAGCGATAAGTGGCATTCTTGCTCTCGTTTCTCATGGTAATCTCCTTAGTTTGTTTTTCTAACAAAAAGTGTTTTAATTGAATTATAAAGCTTGGTTTATCGAAAACAAAGAAAAACTTATGTTTAAACAATGTGCTTTTCATTCTTAATCTTTTTAACTAGTGTTAAGCTGTAAGAAATCCCCCATTCAGGCTACTAAGAAAAACCGGGCAAAAAGCGCCTGGTCCCTAATCTCCAACCATGTTTGATGGGCTCGTATCTTTTCGGTGCTGAATCGTCGCTTCGGTTGTTCGCTTGCCGCGGGCGCCAGAGCACCTGCGCTTTTGATGTACAGTCTTTTGCGTGACCAATAATCCCATACTTTCTTATCCTGTAAAAAAAGATCCCTGCAATCGGGATCCATAAAATAGTGTTTTGGGAGTTATTGCTAAAGGTTCAACATCCACCTTTTTAGTTCAAATGACAACAATAACATTGGGTTTCGTTATCGATCATCAAAAATCTCTTAATAATAAATTAAGGTGAATCCTGCGATCGGTCATGCAAATCCAATTTACTTCGGATGGGAATTAAAGTTAGAGAGGAAAAATGAAACATCAAACGTACTTGGGCTCGTCGTACGATTGAATCATTAAGTATTTGGGGTCGGATTTACAGAAGTTTCGCTATTGATTCACCTTAAATTTACTAACAATCGATCCTATCGATCAACCATTAATATCATAGCTCATTTTTCCACGCACCAACAACGAATTTATGATGCGTAACCCCGCATATTTTGTGCGGGGTCACGCATCATCCCGCATCTGACCCTGAACGTTCTTCCTGTTTTTCAACGGTTAGCCCGTATTCAAACGAAAATGCAAAAGCAGTATTGCTAATAGGCAGCACTGCTTTGATAAAGGAAACAGTCTATTTTCTTGAGCGATAAGACTCATCGTTACAAATAATTGAACAATGACGCAGCGCAACAGCAATAGAACTTAAGGCCGATAAATCTTTACGATTATTTCGGTATATATTAACAAAGAGTTTAGCTGTTTTCACTTTCTGCTTCCAAGTCAGTCGTTCTGGACGTGAAAGAACAGGTTGTTTCATTCTCATTGATCCATCCTTTCCAGCAATGTTTCGAGCAACCCTTTGGGAAACAGTATGGTCATTATTTGATATTCCTAAACAGGGGAAATGGTTACTCTAGACATCCTAAGGACAGATTAGTGAAATGCAGGTTAACGGATCTTACTTTGTCGTCGTTTTTTTCCTGTTTTGCCCGAACGCATAATAACTGATCACAATAAGTGCTAGGAAAACAACTCCCACAACAAGCGATAAACGTGTTTCCGGATTAAATGCCATCCCAATTAAGATGACAATCAAAAAAATGATCGTCGTGTAGTTTGAGAAGGGCACAAGCGGTAACTTAAATGGATGATTCGCATTTTCTGCATTCGTTCTGAGCTTTCTAAAGCGCATTTGACTGATTAAGATGACAAACCATGGAACCATTCCCGGTAAGACACTTGCGCTATATACATAAACAAAAATTCGATCCGGCGCAAGATAGTTTAACGCAACTCCGATTGCCAATCCGATCAGTACTGCAATGGTTCCGTATAACGGCACACCAGAACGTGAGGTTTTCATAAAATACTTAGGCGCTAGCCCCAATGCACTAAGTGTATAAAGCATGCGGCCGGCACTAAAAATCCCGCTATTGCAACCTGATAAAGCTGCGGTAATGACAACAAAGTTGATGATCCCAGCTGCGGTTGTAATGCCGATTTTTGAAAACGTAGTGACAAAAGGACTGCCAAGTGATTGAAGCTCATTCCACGGATAAACCGTTACAATGATAAATATAGCGCCTAAATAAAAAATTAAAATCCGCCAAATAATATTCTGAATTGCATGAGTAAGCGTTTTTTGTGGGTTTTTTGCTTCGCCTGCTGTAATTCCAATAAGCTCAACCCCTTGAAAAGCGGCAATAACGAGAGATAAGGAAAAGAAAAACCCCTTCCATCCACCGGTAAAAAATCCCCCATGTGCCCATAAATTTGCTAAACCGATCGCTTTGCCGCCATTTCCTAGTCCAAAGAAAATTAAACCGAGACCGGCAATAATCATTAATACGATCGTCACTACTTTGATCATTGCAAACCAAAACTCAAATTCACCGAATGATCGAACGGAAACTAGATTTGCCGTTCCAAGTATAAGTACTGCAATGACGCTGGGAATCCATGCAGGTAGTTCAGGAAACCAAAACTTCATATAACTACCTACAGCAATCACTTCCGACATCCCCACGATGATCCATTGAAACCAGTTGCTCCAGGCAGTCAAATAACCCGCTAGTGGATGAATATACGCATAGCCGAACTTTGCAAATGAACCTGTACTCGGTTCATCATACAGCATTTCGCCCATCGCACGCATGATAAAGAAAATAAACAGTCCGCTTATTGCATAAGCAAGCAATACGGATGGTCCTGTCCATTTAATCGTACTGGCTGATCCCATAAAAAGACCAACACCAATTGTGCCGCCTAACGCAATCATTTGAATATGGCGTGCACTCAAGCCTCTTTTTAATTTCATTTTTAAACTCATCCTTCTGTTGTTTTCTCTATGTAACATAACTGTAATTATAACTGTAAGAAAGAGCACGAATCAAGGACGCAAATACTCAATCATTGTCTTCTGGCCTTTTTGTTTTTCCTTTAATTGTAAACCAGGGGTACCAAAATGCTCCGAGAATATTCACAATGAGCAAAGCCGAAATTATCCCCAAAATATAACTTGATTTATTATTTCCAAATACATAGCATGGTACAAGCCAAACGAAAAGGATCATAATAATACTATTTACAAAACAAGAAATTTTTGGGTGCGTTTGAAAATATTCTTTTGATTTTTTCAAGAAATGCCCCTCCTCTCCCTAAACAGACAAAAACCCCTTAAAGCCGTACGGCTCAAGGGGTTTCAGAGTTCTTGATTGATTAATATTGTTCCATGTATTGTTCGCGTTCCCATGGATGTACTTGCGTTCTAAACATATCCCACTCAATTTCTTTTGCGTCATTGAAGTGTGAGATGGTATGTTCCCCTAATGCACTTGTGATTACTTCATCCTTATTCAATGCTGTTACTGCATCTTTCAGAGAAGCTGGCAATTCTTGAATACCAAGTTCTTCGCGTTCTTGATCATTCATCACATAAATGCTTCGATCAACGGAAGCAGCAGGTGCCAATTTTTTCTTAATGCCATCGAGTCCGGCTGCAAGCAATACAGTCATGCCGAGGTAAGGGTTGGTCGTTGGGTCGACGCTGCGCACTTCGATACGTGTACCAAGACCGCGTGATGCAGGAATACGAACCAAAGCACTGCGGTTGCTCAAGGACCAAGCAATGTAACTCGGTGCTTCATAGCCTGGCACCAAACGTTTATACGAGTTAACCGTTGGGTTAGCGATTGCAGTAAATGCCGGGGCATGTTCCAAAACACCTGCAATGAATGCTTTTGCTGTATCGCTCAAACCATCCTCAGAGTTGGCATCATAAAATGCATTTTCTTTGCCTTTGAAGAGCGACATGTTCGAATGCATTCCCGAACCATTTACACCAAACAAAGGTTTCGGCATAAAGGTCGCATGCAAGCCATGTTTGCGGGCAATCGTCTTAACAACCAATTTGAACGTTTGGATGTTATCGCAAGTTTTTACTGCATCAGCGTATTTAAAGTCGATTTCGTGCTGTCCAGGAGCCACTTCGTGGTGAGAGGCTTCAATTTCAAAGCCCATATCTTCGAGCTCAAGGACGATATCACGGCGACAGTTTTCGCCAAGATCAGTAGGAGCAAGGTCGAAATAACCGCCTTTATCGTTTAATTCGAGAGTTGGTTCGCCTGCATCATTCATTTTGAATAAGAAGAATTCAGGTTCTGGCCCGATGTTGAACGATGTGAAACCCATTTTTTCCATTTCGGCTAATTGAGCTTTCAGCACCGAACGAGGATCTCCTGGGAATGGCGTGCGATCGGGTTTATAAATATCGCAGATCAGACGCGCAACTTTCCCTTTTTCTGCGGTCCAAGGGAATACGACGAAGCTGTCATAATCCGGATACAGAAGCATGTCCGATTCTTCGATCCGAACAAATCCTTCGATCGAAGAACCGTCAAACATAATTTCGTTATCCAACGCTTTTTCAAGTTGACTTACCGGAATTTCCACGTTCTTGATAATCCCAAGCAGGTCGGTGAATTGCAAACGAATAAATTTTACATTTGCTTCATTCACTTTAGAAATAATGTCTTCCTTTGTAAACTTTGCCATTCTCTTGATCCTCCCCAATATAAATGTCTATTTTCTTTCAAAAATTATATACACAGGCAGCGATCACCGAAAAAATCGGGACAACTCTCCTTGTATTAACGAAGTTTTGCCGAACTTGCCGGATTGAACAAGTTCAGATTTCAAAAAGTTCATCAACTCAGCCTCGGACATTGACTTCTTTCCATGAGCCGGAGTATTCGCCTCCACGGGCTTTTCACTGAGAACACGTTTGATTCCTGCTAAATTAACCCCTTCGTCAAGCAGCGACTTTATATCTAGAAGTCGATCAACGTCATTGAAAGAAAAGACGCGGCGATTTCCATCGCTACGCTCGGGATGAATGAGATCGTTTTCCTCATAGTAGCGGATCTGCCTAGCAGTCAGCCCTGTCAACTTTTGCACGATACCCATTGAGAACAAAGGCATAGAGCGGCGTACATTTTCAGCCATTTCGCCTCGCCCCTTTCTTGGTTACATTATATCTATCCGCCTATTAGTTGTCAATTGGTGTTAGGTTATCTTACAGTAAATGAGTTGCATTTCATAATATTGTCACAACTTTATTCTCGTTGGATCAAGCAATTTTTTTTCAAGCAAATGATTTACGGCAACAATTAAAGCTGTTTTCACATGTTCAAACGTCAGTCCGCCTTGCACATAAAGTGTGTAAGGGGGCCGAATCGGACCGTCTGCGGTCAATTCCAAGCTGGCTCCTTGAATAAAGGTTCCCGCAGCCATGATGACCTCACTCGTATAGCCCGGCATTGGACTTGGATAAGGCATAACATGGGCATTAATCGGTGATGCCATTTGGATCGCCTGACAGAACGTGATCATCTGATCCGGATCGTGAAAAGTTACACTTTGAATCAAATCCGTACGTCTTTGTTCCCAAGATGGAGCTGTCTCCATACCCAGTCGTTCCATCATTGCGGATGTAAAAACAGCACCTTTAACCGCTTGAGCGACCATATGCGGCGCTAAGAAAAAGCCTTGATACTGACCTTTCAGATGTTGCAGTGAAGGCCCCACTTCTTTTCCCAGACCGGGTGCGGTCAGTCGTTCTGCACAAAGTGAAACCAACTCATTCTTCCCTGCAATATAGCCGCCTGCTTCCGCTAATCCTCCACCGGGATTTTTAATCAACGATCCTGCCATTAAATCAGCACCTACATGACAGGGTTCTTTCGTTTCGGTAAATTCTCCATAGCAATTATCGACAAAGATGATAATACTTGGGTGGATCTTTTTAATTGCAGCGATCGCTTCTCCAATTTGCGCGACATGAAGAGACGGGCGCTGGTCATAACCACAAGAACGTTGAATGCCAATTACTTTTGTATTTGGTGCAATCATGTGGTTTACCGTTTCCGTATCAATACATCCATTTTTTAAGGGAACATACCGAAAGCTGACGCCAAAATCTTTTAGAGACCCATGGCTTTCTTCTGTAAGGCCGATAACGCCTTCCAAAGTATCATAAGGCTTGCCAGTTATGTACATTAACTCGTCACCGGGTCTGAGGATACCGAATAAAGCGGTCGTAATCGCATGAGTTCCGGAGATCATTTGTGAACGGACGAGTGCAGACTCAGCGCCGAAACAGTTAGCATAAACCGATTCAATACCGGCTCGCCCAAAATCATCATATCCATAGCCTGTCGTTCCGTTGAAATGAGCATCGCTTATTTTATTATTCTTAAAACTTGATAAAACGCGATATTGATTCTCTAGTGCAGTTGCGTCCGCCGCCTTGAGTTGCTGTGTAACTTGTTCATCTATAACGGCCGCAAGTTTCGTCAATTCTTCGCCATAGGCGAGTGTTTCAAACATGCTGTCTACTCCTTATCTGCTGATCCTTGATGCTGGTTTAGTTTTGCTGCAATCGAAGTTTCCGGATACACGAAACCTTCAATCTCATACATCTGTGCCTTCTGATCGAAAGTCTGTTTCTTTAAAATAGCATTGAGCTTAATACTACTTAACAGTTTTCCTTCTGAGGCACGTATTTTGGTATGAAATGGAACCATCTGCTGCATAATCTGTGATTCGATCGCTTCAAGAATCCGTTTTCGATCATTGATATCGCGCGCTGAAACGAGCAAAGCACCTTTAGGAACGATAAACGGGGTTTGCAATAAATCCTTTTTATTATATACGGTCAGCATCGGCAAGTCATCCGCTTCAAGTTCCCGAAGCAATTTGCACACCGTTTTCTCATGTTCGGCCACATCCGGACTTGACGCATCAAGTACATGCACAATCAGCTGCGCTCCAGTGACTTCTTCCAAGGTCGAACGGAAGGCTGCAATCAACTGAGTTGGAAGCTGTTGAATAAACCCAACGGTATCGGATAGCAGACAAGTGAATCCATTCGGTAAATTCATTTTCCGGGTTAATGGGTCTAGTGT
Source organism: Sporolactobacillus inulinus (assembly GCF_006539285.1). GTDB lineage: Bacteria > Bacillota > Bacilli > Bacillales > Sporolactobacillaceae > Sporolactobacillus > Sporolactobacillus inulinus. Next base: position 11,363 of record NZ_BJMS01000008.1, on the reverse strand, counting down.
TGCGAACAGTTTGTTTTCTGCGTAGGTCTGCATTTCAGTCAATTGATTAAACAGTGTTGATTTTCCGGCATTCGTATAACCGACAAGAACAATTTGGCACTGATTATTTAACAGCCTTCGTTCCCTGTAGCGCTGCCGATGACTGACCACCGCATTTAACTGATGGCTGATATCCTTCATTCTGCTGCGTATGTAACGACGATCGCTTTCCAGCTTTGTTTCGCCAGGTCCACGTGTGCCGATGCCGCCCCCGAGCCGCGAGAGCGATTGCCCGATACCGCTTAGCCGCGGCAGCAGATACTTAAGCTGAGCAAGCTCAACCTGAAGTTTTCCTTCACGAGAGCGCGCGCGAACGGCAAAAATATCTAAAATGAGCTGAGTCCTGTCCAACACTTTTGCAGAAAGCAAAGCACCAAGTCTGCCTTGCTGCGCTGGGGACAGTTCGCTGTTAAAGATAACAGTATTTGCCTCGAGCTGTTTTGCTAGTGCAGCAATTTCCTGAACTTTACCACTGCCAATATAGGTTGCAGCATCAATTTTTGCTCTTTTCTGTGTGACGACGGCAATCACTTCACCGCCGGCAGTTTTCGCCAATGCTTCCAGTTCATCAAGCGATGATTGGAAATGCTCATCCGATTGATGAGGAAGCTGACATGCTGCAAGAATGACATGTTCCATAGTGTACCTCTCTTTTCACTCGCCTTCACCCATTTGACTAATGATCGGATGATCAGAATCGTCTACCATAAGGTCACAAACTCTTATTGTCATGAGCGCATCACGATCAAAGCTGTTTTCTCTCACTAGGCGAACTGCTTGCTGGCGAATCATTTTTTCGACTGCATTGCGAACAAAACGCCCATTACTAAAATGCGGTTCTTGAGCCTGTACCTTCCGTTGCAGAAGACGAAGGAATTTTTTCTGTGCTTCAACCGTCATTGTGTATTCGCGGTCATCAAGCATTTGTTTTGCGATATCAAGCAGTTCGACGCCGGAGTAGTCCGGAAAGGACATGATGATCGGGAAACGCGAAGGCAGACCTGGGTTCATTCCTAGAAACTCATCCATTTCATCAGAATAACCAGCAAGGATCAGTACAAACTCATCTTTATGATCTTCCATTTGTTTTACTAACGTATCGATTGCTTCCTTGCCAAAATCCTTTTCTCCGCCGCGCGAGAGCGAATAGGCTTCATCAATGAATAATACTCCGCCAAGCGCTCGTTTAACCAGGTCCCTTGTTTTCTGTGCGGTTTGTCCGATATATTCTCCTACCAGATCAGCTCGCTCTGCCTCAATTAATTGACCTTTGGGCAATATTTCCATCTCATGAAACAGGTCGCTCAGTAATCGCGCTACGGTTGTTTTTCCAGTACCCGGATTTCCTTTGAAAAGCATGTGAAAGGATTGCTTTTTGACCTTTAACTGCACTTCCTGCCTTTTGCGATAAACATATAGCCATGCATAGAGTTCACGCACCATGAGTTTCACCTGATCCATTCCGACTAAACGATCAAGTTTATGTTCCAATTTTTCCAATGGTTCATGAGCTAGTCGTTCTTCGATTGGGAAATGTACGGGCGGCGTCTTCTGCGGTTTTTGATTAAAGACCACATTGATCTGGCTCTTTTTGGTAAATGTATAGGCTTCTCGCATGATCCGATCACCTCTCTGTTGATGAACTGGGCACATTCTTCTGCCTGCTTTTATAGGTATATACATCAGCAGGGTGTCTCGTGACAATTGCCTAATTACGGCAATAGACAAAAATAGATTGGACTGCTCTAGTTTATGAAACAGCGGACAGATTCAGAAGTGCTTCACCCTATGCAACAGAGCGCATCATCGTTCTTATGGGAGCGAAATTTTCAGGAAACAAAAGAAAGACAGCGCGGCCGCTGTCTTCGCAGAATTTATCATGACTCCTCGTCTTGACTGGTCCAATTTACTGGCTTCGAAGGAGTGAATGTTGAAATCGCATGTTTAAAAATCAATTGCTGCTTTCCTTCACTGTCCAGCAGTACCGTGAAATTATCAAATCCTTTCACTTTTCCTTTCAATTGAAAGCCGCTAACTAGAAAAACCGTCACAAATGTTCCTTCCTTACGCAACTGGTTCAAAAATGTATCCTGGATGTTAATTGACTGTTTCATTTTATTCCTCCTCTTTTCTCTCTAAAAAAACTAGTTCGATTTAATTTATAGAATATCCTGCACACGCTACTCTACTTGCTTGATCTTTTTTCTGAGAAGGAATTCATGAGTCTAGTCAGAAAGATCTACAATTAAGATTATATTTTATCTTTCCATCATTTGCAAAGATGACGTTAAGAATCTAACCAAAAAATGTTAGAAAAATTCACGAATCTGAGTGCTCATCCAATTTTCTCAGAACAAATCGGTAAATTTCTTCAGACTTGGCATCAAAGTTGACTAAAGCATCCGACATATCGAACCAATCCACAGACATCTGACGCTTAAACCAAGTGAATTGTCTTTTTGCGTAATGGCGCGAATTCTTTTTTAATTGTTCCACGGATGCTTCACGCGTTGTCCTTCCTTCGAAATAAGGAATAAACTCTTTGTAGCCGATTGCTTGCATTGCCTGCGCATCTTTTAGTCCTCGGGTATACAGCTCATGAACTTCATCAACAAGGCCTTCACGAATCATTTGATCCACCCGTTCGTTGATTCGGCGATAGAGCAATTGGCGATTCATCGATAAACCGATACAGAGGTACGGGTAGAGCGGGCGAACTGTTTCATCAGATTCTTGTAAGCTGAAGGGTTTTCCGGTTTCATGGTAAACTTCCAAGGCGCGGATCACTCGAACGAGATTGTTCGGATGAATCCGTTTTGCAGCAACTGGATCAACTTGTTTTAATCGTTCAAAAAGTACGCCCTTACCTTTACACTCTGCAATTTGCTCAAGCTGCCGACGATACGCCGGATTTGCGCCTGTTGAAGAAAACTGATAGTCAAACAGCGCTGCTTTTATATAGAAACCGGTTCCACCGACAAGAATTGGTGGTTTACCTTCCAATCTTATTTTTTCAATGACCCGCCGCGCATCCTGTTGGTAATCTGCAGCTGTATAGGGCTGCTCCGGCCTGCAGATATCAATCAGATGATGAGGCACTCCCTCAGCTTCTTCTTTCGATATTTTTGCTGTACCAATATCCATCCCTCGATAAACTTGAAACGCGTCTCCATTAATGATCTCGCTGTTTAATCGTTTTGCCAAGTCAATACTTAATTTTGTTTTGCCCACTGCGGTTGGACCCACAATCACAATTGTTGCTGTACTCATTGAATTACTCCCGGATAATTAGTGGACTCAGTATAGCACATTCTTCATCCGCACTGCACCTCACGCTTACCATGAAAAGGATTAACGCTCAATAAGTGAAGTATCATACATCGTGAAATCGCATCGATAGATAAACAAATACTTCCCATCTATAATAAGTCCGGTGGAATTGGGGACGTCCGTAGCAAAATACGAAACGCGATTTCCTGCAAATGTTGCAATGGGTTTCCCCAGTTGTGAACGAATTAAGACTATTTTTGAGCGTCCATCAAAATAGTTGTGAAATTGATTAACCATCCGATTTACAAATGGCAAGCTGCGGTCTTGGTTCGTGACAAGTACTTTTTGCGGCAGTTTGTTCATCACGTCTTGAAGTCCCTTCTCATACATGATTAAGGTACTGCCAACATGAAGCACTTGTTTTCCTCCAATTGTTATATTTAATACCGAAGATTCTTTTGTCTTTTCCCCTTTCTCGTTGGTTCGATCGAAGGTACTGTCCCGTTTAATCGCTCCTGAAACACCTTTAATCGTATCAATCGGCTGGCCGTCGGCATCATACGTCTGCATCGTCACATTTAAGCCTTTTAAATTGCCTTCGACTTGTGTTGTGAAAAAGTCAAACACCTGGCATCCGGCAAGCATCGCCAAGCTCAAGACGGATATCAAACATAGGAATACCATTTTTCGTTTTCTAAACAATGCATTTCTCTCCCATTCTACAGACAAAACTATAAGCCTATTTTAACCTTAAATGCATGAACGTGCTTTGTCATCAGACTCCAGACAGAGATTAATGGCAAAAAACAAAATGATCCTTTAAAAGCGATAATGGGATTTAGTTAACAAATGGATTGCATCTCTAAGGAACAGGCAGATAATGGTATAATGGCTACAATAATGTAACAAGGAGAATCTTTATGAAGAACAATCAATTTGCCAGGCTCACTGCTGATCATGAGACGGTTGTTGCTGAGCTAAAAGCCATTCATTTCTACGATGACCAAATGACCTGTGTGACCTCTCCAACAGAAGTCTACCAGCTTTTGTTACGTAAAGCTTTTTTAACAACGAAAGACAACGGTTCATTTACAAACAAACTGAAAAACTATTTAGCAACACCAAGCTTAGACCTCAAAGACTATTTCGATTCGAAGCAACCAGTAACAACAAAAATCTTCTACTTAGTCGCGCTTCAGCTGCTTGAGTTCCTCGTTACAGAGGATTTTGCGATCGATAACCCGCTCGAAGCGATGCACCGAATGCAGCTTCCGACCATTGAAACAAATGACAATTGGCACAAGGATCAGCTGCTGGACGCCTGGTATCTTCTCTTAACAACACATACAAAAAACGGCCAAACCTTTCTTGATCGTTTAACAAATCAAGGTTACTTTATCCCTTTTTATGATCTGCCGGTGCGCGAAAAGCCTTTATTTTTTAACGGGAAAGCACAAGCGGTATTTGATCCTGCAAAATTGGTTCGTGAAGTCGTTTATGTGGAGTCCTCTGTTGATTCCGATTGTGATGGGCAGCGTGACTTGCTCAAGGTCGAAATCCTGCGCCCTTCAGATACGGAACACGGGTTACGCGTACCTGCTCTTTTTACAGCAAGTCCTTATAATCAGGGAATAAACCATGAAGCAGGTAGCAGAGCGATGCATGATGTCAATGTCCCATTGCAAGCGAAGAAACCAAACCGCCTTACCTATCAGGAAATTGCTTATCGCAAAGAAAAGCACAGCTTGCCTGCCCCCCGCGTTGTAACCGGCGAGACCAGACATGCCGCCGAGACGTTCAGCCGTGAGCATTCTTATACATTAAATGATTACTTTCTTGTCCGCGGATTTGCCGCCGTTTACTCTGCCGGAATCGGTACACTGGATTCAGACGGCGTTCAAACCTGCGGTGATCCGCAGCAAACGGAAGCGACTAAAAATGTTATCGAATGGTTAAATGGGAAGCGGCGCGCGTTTACCAACCGTACCGACAACATCGCCATCTCGGCATGGTGGTGCAATGGATCTGTAGCAATGACCGGTCGCTCTTACTTAGGAACGCTTGCAACTGCAGCAGCGACCACCGGTGTTGACGGCTTAAAAACAATTATTTCAGAAGCAGCGATTTCCTCATGGTATGACTACTATCGTGAAGGCGGGCTCGTTATCGCACCCGGTGGTTTTCCAGGAGAAGATGCTGATGTTTTGGCAATTGAAACCCAAAGTCGCATGAAAGCGCCAGCAGATTACATCCTGCGCATCAAGGACTTTTTTACGAAACAAATGGATCAGATGGCACAAGCCATGGATCGAGAATCAGGTAACTACACGACCTTCTGGGATGCACGCAATTACCGCAAAGACATCACTAAGATTAAATGTGATGTATTAATGATTCATGGGTTAAATGACTGGAACGTGAAACCCGGCCAAGTTGAGGCGTTATGGCAAGGCTTAAGAAATGTCCCGGTAAGTAAAAAGATCATCTTGCACCAAGGTCAGCACATCTATATCAATGCATTTCGTTCGATCGACTATACGGATATGATCAATCTTTGGATTAGTCATGAATTATATGGCGTGCAAAATGGTGCAAAAGAGGTGCTGCCGAATGTGATTGTACAAGACAATCTAGTACCTGAAACATGGACCACATACTCGGATTGGTCGAATCCTAATTCTGACAAAACGGTTTTCCACCTCGCGCCTGGAACATTGACGGAGGAATGCAGCAGCGACTCTATTCAATCATTTAAAGACGATTCACCAAAAGACGATTTTGAACGTTACACAGAACATATCGATCAGTGGGAAAATGAGCTTATTTCGAATCAAAAACAAGCGTTACGTGCGAATCGTTTAATTTTTAAATCCGCGCCATTTGAAAAAGCTCAAATAATAGACGGAAAAGTTACCATCCATGTCAAAGCAGCGTCGAATCAACCGTTTGGAATGCTCAGCTTTCAACTGATCGATTTCGGCGAAGAGAAACGATTCAACCCATCGCCAACTCCGATTCAACGCATGGAATTAGGCTGCAACTGGCGAGAGGATACACTCCGCGAATTCACGTTGGCTAAATTCCCAACGCCGTTTAAGATGATTACAAAAGGGCATCTTAATCTGCAAAACCGGGAGAACCCATGGAAGGTTAATGAGCTGATGCCAAACCAGTTCTTCACTTTTGACGTCCCGCTGCAACCCACCTTTCACAAGTTGGCTGCCGGTCACCAGCTCGGATTGATCATCTATGCCACCGATTTTGCCATGACGGTTCGCGGCAATCAAGCGGTGCGCTACTCAATCGACTTGTCCGACTGCCATCTTGATGTACCCTTTCAATAAAAGAAGAGAAGAGGGTGTCTCAATCGTCTATGACGATGAGACACCCTCTTCTTAATCGGTTAAAGATTTATGCATGACGCGCATGGGTACATAACGCCTAAGCGCCCCTGTTGATACAATCGCCTCTAGTGATTGTCGCTTTAATCCATGCTGCTTCAGAAACCCCCTTAGCTTCATTCTTTTAAGAGAGGAATAGTGTTCTGATTCCACGATCAACGCGTTTGTTTACAGCGCCACCGGTTGAATCTCTTTTGCTTGCCTATAGCAGCATGGGCGAGCGCGCAGAGGTAGTTCCATTGCTGATCAAATTCAGGTTGGAAGAAGAAATCAGCAAAAGCTAGTTGCTGCGTTGTTTGTTTCGTTGCAATCGCTAGAGAAAGTGTATTGATTGCTGCCGTAATATCATGTTTGCTCAGCAACTGTGCACCAACAATGCGATTGCTGCCTACCTCATAAGTCAATTTCATATAGATTTTTTCCGTTCCAGGAACAAATGCCGGTCGATAGTAATCGGTAACGAATACCGAGCTGGTTTCCAAACCGCTCTTTGCTGCTGTCGCATCTTTAATCCCTGTAGTCGCGAATTTATAATCAAACAACGAGAGTGCTGAAGTCCCAGAAACCCCTTCGATTTTCAGCGTAGGCTTCTCAAGATTTAAGGCTGCTGCAACCCCTTGACGGCGTGCATTGGTTGCCAAGGCAATAGTCATTTCTTTACCCGTTGGATTATAGCGGATCATGCATGCATCACCGGCAGCAAACACATCCGGTGCACTTGTTTTTTGATAAGCATCAACAACGATAGTGCCATTACTGTTGAGGTCCAACGTTTCTTTCAACCAATCTGTATTCGGTACAACGCCTGCTGCTTCAACAACAAGATCGGCAGGGTAAGTGCCTTTATCAGTAATGACCGCAGATGCTTTTCCATCTCGGCCTTGAATTTCCTGAACAAATTCGCCCGTGCGTACATTAATGCCATGCTTTTGGAGATCCGCTGTGAGGATGTCCGTGAATTCATGATCCAAATAAGTCGGCAAAATCCGATCCGTCACGTCAATAACTGTGACTTTCTTTCCAGCTTTTGCATAGGCCTCAACGACTTCAATGCCGATATAGCCACTGCCAATAACCACAACATCAGAAACGCTCGGATCCTCAATCTTCGCCTTACTTTTGAGTGCCCATTCTCTCCCGCGTAAGAAATAAACATTATCAAGATCATTTCCTTTAAATGGGAGTTTACGCGGTGTCGCACCCGGAGCCAAAATTAATTTATCATAAGTCTCATCATAAGTCTCATTTGTATCAAGATTTTTCACATGGATCATCTTCAGATCAGGATCTAATCCCGTTACTTGATGACGGGTATAGACATCAACGCCCTGGTCGCTGTAGCCTTCCTTTGTTGCGTAGTGAATATAATTGATGTCCTGAACGGCGCCCTCTAAGTACAACTGGATGCCGCAAGACAAAAAGGATACCCTATCCGACTGCTCGAACAATTTAACCTTAGCATCTGGATAGTTTTCTAAGACTGTTTTTACCGCTTCATACCCACCATGCGATGTTCCGACAACAACAATATTCAAATGATTCATCCTCCTGTAAATGGTATGAGATTTATATAGAGAAGCAAAGGAAAGATAAAGTCCCTAAGTCTGATTCACTTAAGCTTCTCATTTTGCTTCATTTAGATAGTAACAAATATTTATTTATAATAAAACTAATCTGCTTATCGATAAATTTGTTTTTCTATCCTATTTTCATTAAACATTCCAAGGAAATAATGATAATCATTATTTATTATTGATAATAGATAAGCAAAATAGATCTATGTCTGTCCTCCATTGAATGACAAGTTTCTGTATTATTCTAATCATTCAATTAGATAAATAGATTGGCAATTTGTTTTAGTATATTAAAGTACGTGCTATAATTCACATGGTTATGCTCGTAACGGTTTATTCAATCGATTGATCAGTGAACGCAATCCTAACCCGCAGAGTAAATAAAAAGGAGTTTTATTGTGTCCATTTCAAAAGTGACCAAAACCTATTTAATGGTTGGCATCATGTTGTTCGGAATGTTTTTTGGTGCAGGCAATTTAATCTTTCCGATCCAACTTGGCCAGCTTGCCGGTGAACATTACTGGCTCGCTTTAGCTGGATTTCTTACCACTGCAATCGGAATGCCTTTTATCGGTATTCTTGCAGTTGGACTATCCGGTACCGACGGGGTAAAAGATATCGCCAGCCGTGTGCATCCGATTTTTGGGATCATTTTTTCGATCTGCCTTTATTTAATCATTGGGCCGCTTTTTGCGCTTCCCAGAACGGCTACAGTGCCTTTCGCGGTAGGCATTCAACCCTATGTCGGTTCCTCATCATTGATTTTGGCGTTGGGACTATTCAGTTTCCTATTCTTCGCTTGCGTGTGCTATTTTTCACTAAATCCTGCAAAGGCTATGGATTATATTGGAAAATATTTAACACCGATTTTCTTGCTAGTTCTGTTTCTTTTAATTCTTGTCGCATTGATTCATCCCATGGGCGGTTTTGGCAACGCCCAAGGAGCCTATGCTTCGCAACCCTTCACCACTGGATTTAAAGAAGGCTACAACACGATGGACGCGCTTGCCTCGCTTGCATTCGGTATTGTTGTCATCAATGCAATTAAGCTGCGTGGCGTCACGGGTACAAAACAGATTGCCAAAGTCACCTTGAAATCCGGTCTCGTTGCCATGATTCTTATGATGGTGATTTATGGCTGCATCACCTTCATCGGCGGGACAAGTGTTGCTCAGGTCGGTTTGCTCGAAAACGGCGGCCTTGTTTTTGGCGCCGTATCGCATCATTACTTCGGCACATTTGGCGGCTTGCTACTTGCTACGATCATCATTTTGGCTTGTATGAAGACGAGCATCGGGCTCGTAACATCATCCAGCACATTTTTTCATGAACTGATGCCGCAAATCAGCTACAAAAAATTTGTTGTCGCCATTAGCTGCATTTCGTTCATTGTTTCGAATGTTGGCTTAACCAACATTGTGAAGCTGGCCGTTCCCGTTTTAATGGTTGTTTATCCAGTTGCCATTGTACTCATTTTGCTGACCCTTTTTGCAAATAGGTTCCATAACAGCTCAACCGTTTATTTTTCAGCCGTTCTTCTAACATTAACCATCAGTTTGATTGATGGATACAATACGCTGATCACAATGGTCCCATGGACACAAAACATGTTTCTAGACCGTGTTGCCAGATTCTACGTGCAGGTACTGCCCCTCTATAGTTTGGGATTAGGCTGGCTCGTACCGGCCACAATCGGTAGCCTAATCGGATTAGCTGTCTATTATTTTCAGCCCAATAAGGCTTAACTGAAACTTCATTTAATCAAAAACAGCTGTTGAAATAACTTAACAGCTGTTTTTGTTTTTGATGAAAGAACCATTCATTAGCCTGGGAACGCATCCATGCTGCACTCAATCCAAAAGTTCCGGCCACGAACTCTTATCCTTTAAGGAACTTTACGCAATGATTCATCAATTGATTTATGGAAAAAATGTGAGAGCATCAAGTCTTTTCAGCTTTCTCAAAAACACGTGCACAGAACCCACGAAAAAAATATTATTTTTTTTCAATTTCTTTAACCATTTCAAATTGCCGTTTCCTACATACATATCAGGAGGCGATATATATGAAAATTTATACGATTGAACAAGTGCTTGACGAAGGTCTATTAACACAATGGGAAGTGCAACATTTTTCAGAAGGTCTTTCATCCATGATTAGCGATTCCAAAAGTCTGGTTGGCGTCACTTTGATCTCCGGCGAGTGGTGGGATGTTTTTAAAATTACGGATCCCATTTTAGACTTTATTTGTATCTCCATGGAAACGCGTTTAAAACTGATTGAGCTTGCTTCAAACTGACTTGATAAGATCATGGTTAGAAATGCACAATCACTGCTGTCACATCTGTGTGATTTTTGAAGACTTTTTAACGCTTGAATTTGCGCCCTAAATAGAGACTGTAGATTCAAGAGAAAAGGAAGAGGAGATCAAATAAATTGTTTCTTTTGCCCTTTCCGGGCTTTTATTTTTGCGCATAAAAGAACATTCGTTCCTGCTTTTTTATGAAAGGAACGTTGCCTTTACTGCAAATGTTTTCGTTCACGGCATTTCACGCAGAACTTGGAAAAAGGATTGATCAACACTCTTCAATTCTATCTCACGTAGATGCCCCTACTCATGATTATGAGGTAAAAAACTCAAAAAATAATTGATGTTTACTCAATTGAGTTCACATATAAAAAACATTTTGGAGGAATTATTTATGGCTGCAAAAAGAAGGAAATAAAGGATTTATTTAATCCAGCCGCTTAGGCGGCATACATATCTATTTTTTAACCAACATTTTGGCGAGAAGTCTCCCGCTTCGAGCTTTGCGAGAAGCTAAGCGGTAAGATGAATCGCTTTCTTTAGTGTCTCGTTACTATTGACAATAGTCATGATTGATCAGACCAAGTGTTCATGCTATAATTCGTGTATAAAAGGATTTCCTAAGCAGGCGGGCGAGCCCATGATCCAGATAAAAGCCTACACGTTTAGACTATATCCAAACAAAGAACAGGTCACCTTCTTCCATCAACGCATGGGCTCTGCCCGCTTTCTTTACACTGGTAGGAAAGTATAAGAAAACAAAGTATTTAA
>NZ_BJMS01000007.1 GCF_006539285.1 Sporolactobacillus inulinus | reverse complement strand
CCCTAAATAGAGACTGTAGATTCAAGAGAAAAGGAAGAGGAGATCAAATAAATAGTTTCTTTTGCCCTTTCCGGGCTTTTATTTTTGCGCATAAAAGAACATTCGTTCCTGTTTTTTTATGAAAGTAAGTTGCCTTTATTGCAAATGTTTTCGTTCACGGCATTTCACGCAGAACTTGGAAAAAGGATTAATTGTAATGGATCACTTGGCTTCACTCCTTTTTGAGCAAATCAAAAGAGGACGCAGAAACAACGTCTTTTAACCGTCATTTTAACGTCCTCAGGCTTTCCTATCTTGGACCACAGGACAACAGAACAACAGAACAACAGAACAACACATTTTAGGCATTTACTACTTTAAAAGGATAATGGTAATCATCGGTTTGAAATTAAAGTAATTTCTTATTCCTGCCGATGTAAATCAACCCATTAGAACGATGTCCATTCATTGTGGTGTAAACAACTTTTTCATACGCCAAATCTTTAAAACCGTTTTTCCAGCTTTTAATACGATCATCGCTATGGTGTCTCAAGACTGCCCCATCTGGGAGCTCGAATACACCATAAGTCTGGTATTTTGGCTTATATTCTTTATATCGGCTCAAATTTCTTGCGTCATCATTCAATAAGAAATCATTAATGTAAATAATACCATTAGGTTTGAGTATTCTTTTAATCTCATGTAAAATTGCATCTTGTTCCATGTCCTTAGAGACGCAGGTAAGAACAGCAAATAGTAATACGGCATCAAAAGAATTATCTTCAAAAGGCAACTTGCCGCTATTAATCACCACAAAATTTATATCATCTTTACTATTTAGCTGAGCCCGATTTATCATTTCTTCTGAAAAGTCGACACCATATAAATGAGTGAACAAATGTTTTTTCAGCTCAATCAAAGTTCTACCGTATCCGCAACCATAATCTAGTATTACAGCATCCTTATTTACATATTTAGAAAACCTTTCAAATTGAAAAGGTGTCGTAAACTGTTTTTCATCTACAACTTTGTTCCAATATTCTTTCTGTTTTAACATTTCAGAACCCCCATCAATAAATAGCGCACAAAATCAAGATCATTGCGATGTTTCCGTTAACTGTATAACGCATGGCTAAAACAAATCCCCATCGTCATACTTAATTTTCGCGACTTTTCCCATCGCTGTCCTGTAATTATGCAAGATAAAAACACTCTAAAGAAGCTCTGTTGCAACAATAATAAGAGATTATCTTTATTACTTTTTTTCATTGAATTTTACCCTTACTTCATCAATTGCAAAACTAATTAATGATTCTATGGCTCATGGGGCTTTAAAACACCTTTACTGTATGCGTTTGAACATCTTTTCCATTTCGTAGGGCGTGAAATGTACGAGTACTGGGCGGCCATGCGGACAGGTAAACGGATCCTGCGCTTTGCTCAAGCTGTCCAGCAATGCTTGGATCTCATCGGGCCGCAGGTAGTGATTGGCTTTAATCGAACGTTTGCAGGCCATCATTTTGGCCAGCTTTTCACGCAGCTTTTTAATCGAAACTTTCCCCGTTTCAATTAGTTGATGAACGATGTCATTGATCATTTCTTCTTCCCTGCCTTCTGGCAGCCAAGTCGGATAGGAACGGATGATCAGACTACGCGTGCCGAAGGATTCAAAATTCAGCCCAATTTCCTGTAAATAATCTTGATACTCAGTGACTGTTTCATACTCAGAGGCACTGAAATCGAAGGTCATTGGGACAAGCAATTGCTGCACTTCACGCGCGGTTTCGCCAACTTTTTCACGGAAAAATTCATACTTGATGCGTTCTTGAGCCGCATGCTGATCAATAATATACAGCCCGTCCTCATTCTGGGCAAAAATATAGGTTCCGTGCATCTGACCGATCGGGTAAAGCTTCGGCATTCTTCTTTGCGGTTCATCCGATGGAGAATCTTCTACGTCGCTTGTGTCCTGCACAGACTGCTCCAACGTGGTTGCCGATTCATCCTTTCCTGCCATTTGCGATGAAAAAGTATGCGTTTCAGGTTCATGGACTTGTTCCGAAAATGCCTTTTCTGTTTGGGTCTGTTCTGAATGCTCGATCGGTTCTGAGAGATCCGGTCCGGTCACGGCCGTTGGTGAAAAGTCCAAAGTCTGCTGCTCATTTTTCGGTTTTGAAGCACGACTATGGGGTTTTCCGGTTACAGAAGGAATCAGCCGTTCACGATGAAATGCAGAACGAATCGATTCGCTGATCAACGCGCACAATTCTTTCTCCTTGCTGATTCGCGCTTCAAGTTTCGCTGGATGAACGTTCACATCAACAAGAGACGGATCCATCTGTATATGTAGGACACAGATTGGATAGCGTCCAATCATCATTAACGTATGATAGCCATCCATAATGCTGTTGAAAATCGGATAGTTGCGAATGAAGCGGTTATTAATGAAAATGTAGACGTACTGCCTTCCCGCTCGTGAAATTTGCGGATGCACGGCCAATCCTTCCACCTTGAAATCAAGTGACTTCCCTGAAAATGGAAAAGCTGCTTTCGCCGTGCGCACACCGTAAATTGCGGCCAGAACATGGCTCAATTGGCCACTTCCATTTGATTGAAAAATCGTCTTTTGCTCATGAATTAATGTAAAACGAACGTGGGGATAAGCGAGTGCCATTCGATTGACCACATCGGTCATTTTCCCAAGTTCCGTGTGAATACTTTTCAGATACTTTAATCGTGCCGGTGTATTGTAAAAAAGGCCCTCAACTTTGATTGATGTTCCCCTCCGGCTTTGCGCCAGTCCATCGGCAATCACATGACCGCCTTGCAGTACAAGATGCGTGCCCGGATGCTCCCCGTCAGAGGTTGTCAACTCAAGATGTGAAACTGCGGAAATACTTGGCAATGCTTCACCGCGAAACCCCAGTGTCGCAATATGAAAAAGATCGGAATCCTCATGAATTTTACTGGTCGCATGACGTTCGAAGGCGATGCGACAATCTTCAGGAGCAAAACCACGACCGTCATCGGTAACCTTCATGCTCTTCAATCCGCCTTCTTCAATCTCAATTAATACTGAGGATGCTTCCGCATCGATCGCGTTTTCCACCAGTTCTTTAACAACCGATGCCGGACGTTCGACCACTTCCCCAGCTGCTATTTTGTTCGCCAGTGTTTCACTCAGCCTTTTGATGACACCCACGAGAGACTTCTCCTTTCATCCATTTATTTTTTTAATGTTTTCTGAAGCTGAAAGAGCTTGTTCATTGCATCCATCGGCGTCATCGACAATAATTCGATTTTATTTAATTCTTGCAGCACCTTCCGCTCCGTCTTGCTGCGCTGTGGTTGTTCCGGTTCTTTCGGTTCTGCAAAGAGCGCTAATTGCTCTGGTTCTTCTTCTACTTCTTGCGCTGCAGCGGCTTCACCCCGTGAATCGGATTGAGGCGCATCATCAGCTTCAGAATAGGATTTCGAATCTGCAGCTGCGTTTCCCTCCAGTCCTTGAAGAATTGTATCCGCACGCTCAATCAGTACGTCCGGCAGACCAGCCAGTTTGGCGACATGGATGCCGTAACTTTTGTCTGCCTGACCTTCAAGCACTTTATGCAGGAAGACAACCGTTCCGTTTTCTTCCATCGCTCCGACATGAATATTTTTCAGCCGATCAAGTTTCTCTTCAAGAAACGTCAATTCATGATAGTGCGTTGAGAAGAATGTTTTCGCTGCAATATGGTCGTGAATGAATTCAACAATCGCTTGTGCAATCGCAATTCCGTCATAGGTTGACGTTCCGCGGCCAATTTCATCGAGCAGGATCAAACTGTTCTGAGTCGCGTGACTCAGCGCATAGTTGGCTTCATCCATTTCGACCATAAACGTACTCTGTCCGGACACAAGATCATCTGCAGCTCCGATGCGGGTAAAAATTTGATCAAAAATCGGCAGCTCCGCATGATCCGCCGGAACAAAACAACCGACCTGGGCCATGATTGCAGTCAGTGCAGCTTGGCGCATATACGTACTTTTTCCGCCCATATTCGGTCCGGTGATCATCAATAGATCGCACGTTTCGTCCATTTTAATGTCATTCGCAACAAAAGTACCGCGCCGCATCACCCGCTCAATGACCGGATGGCGGCTGTTTTTAATTTCAAGTGCCCGTTCGTTCGAGAATTGCGGCCGAACATAGCCATTTTGGTCGCTGACCGAGGCGAAACTTTGCAGCACATCAAGACTGCTGATAAGTCGCGCTAATTTTTGCAGACGCTCAGACTGTTCTTTAATCTTCAAACGAACATCGCCGAAAATTTGGAACTCAAGACCGACGCGTTTTTCTTCTGCTTCGAGAATGACGCGCTCTTTCTCTTTTAATTCCGGGGTGATAAACCGTTCGGCATTGGACAACGTTTGTCTACGTTCGTAACGTCCTTCCGGGATCAGCTTCAAATTAGGCTTAGAGACCTCAATATAATAGCCAAACACTCGATTATAACCGATCTTTAATGATTTAATCCCGGTCTCTTCGCGCTCCTTTGCTTCAAGTTCGGCAATCCAGCGCTTGCCGTTTTTCGATGCATCGCGGTACTGATCCAAGGTTTCATGATAACCCGGCTTAATCATCCCGCCGTCTGAAGTGGTAAATGGAGGGTCATCCACGATTGCATCCGTAATGAGCTCGCGAACCTCCGTGCACGGATCCATTTCTTGTTCGTATTGAGTTAGAGCCGTTTCATCTAATTCAGCCAGCATCCGCTTAATTTCCGGAATTTGTTCCAGCGAACGTTTCAACTGGACCACTTCGCGTGGATTAACATTTCCAAAAGAAACCCGGCCGACCAAACGTTCCAGATCATAGACATTACCGAGTAGCGAACGCAAGGTCTCACGTTCCAGCAAATGCTCTTTTAATGCCGCAACAGCATCCAAGCGTTTTTCAATTTTGTTCTTACTGAGCAGAGGCTTTTCGATCCACTGCTTCAACCTTCGTCCACCCATCGCTGTTTTCACATCATCGAGTAACCAAAGCAGCGAACCATACGTTTTCTTCTCACGATTTGTTTGCGTCAATTCCAAATTGCGCCGCGAATGCTGATCAATCATCATATAGGCATTAATTTGGTAGACTTCTGCACGTTGAAGATGATCAAGCGAACGTTTTTGCGTGTTTACGAGATAGCTGAGCAGCTTACCGAGCGGCTGGATTAATTTTTCCTGATCAATGCCGATGGCAATCTTTTGTAATGGATCAGGTACTTGACTCGAATCACTTTCAGAGAAAGCCATATTCAGGCGTTCAACCATTTCTTCCTTTTTATCCGGATCAAAGTTAGACGCAAGAATCAGCTCGCGCACGTCATTGGCATCCAGTTCTTGGATCACACCATCCCAACTGGAAATGAGCGTCACCCGTATTTCACCCGTAGTCAAATCACTCAAGGCCAATCCAAATGAACCATCCTTAGCGGCAGTCAAAGCAGCCAGATAATTATTTTTTTTCGGCTGAAGCGACTCGTCTTCCATGATTGTTCCCGGCGTGATCATTTGAATCACTTCGCGGTGCACCATGCCCTTGGCAAGCTTTGGATCTTCCATCTGTTCACATATCGCGATTTTATAACCTTTATCAATGAGCACCTTAATATATTGTTTTGCGGCATGGTAAGGAACACCGCACATCGGGATGTACTCGTCCTTCCCACCGTTTCTTGAAGTCAATGCAATCTCCAATTCCTTCGATGCTTTTTTCGCATCATCGAAGAAGAGTTCATAGAAATCACCAAGTCGAAAAAAAAGAAAAGCGTCTTGGTACTGCGCTTTAATTGCTAAATATTGCTGAATCATTGGGGTATAGCTCATAATCTGTTCATTCCACCTTGCTCTTTTCCTACGGTTTATTATCCTATTATTATAGCACAGGGCTGCCGATCCCTGCTTGGTTCCTGTGAACCCGAGACACATACTCAGAAAATTAAGTGATATAATAGACAAAATAGGGCATGGAGGCGTAATTTTTTATGATTGAGAGTTTGGAAAGTTTAAAGAAAAATGTACACACCGTGTTAACGGGAAAAGATCAGTTGGTTGACTATGTTTTTATTTCCTTGATTTGCGAAGGGCACTTGCTTATGGAGGATGTTCCGGGTACAGGAAAAACGATGTTGGCTAAAATTATTGCTCAATCAATCGATGGCAGCTTCAAACGTATCCAATTCACGCCCGATCTGCTCCCATCAGATGTTAGCGGAATCAAATTTTTCAATCCGAAAACACAATCGTTTGAGTTGAATTTAGGTCCTGTCATGACCAATGTGTTGCTAGCTGATGAAATCAACCGCGCAACACCACGCGCGCAGTCTAGTCTTTTGGAAGTCATGGAAGAACGACAAGTCACCATTGAAGGTGAAACGTTCGCCATTGAAAAACCGTTTCTTGTCATTGCGACGCAGAACCCGATTGAATCCCATGGTACATTCTCTCTTCCAGAAGCGCAAATGGATCGCTTCTTCATGCAAATTTCTTGCGGCTATCCATCTTTCGATGAGGAAAGGGAAATGCTGAATCTCCATCGTTTAGGTAATCCTCTGGAAAAGATCAAGCCAGTTATTGAAAAAGATCGGATCGTTGCACTCCAGGAGCAAGTAAAACAGATTCATCTCAGCGATGCTGTTGCGCATTATCTTCTCGAAATTGTAAGGGCTACACGAAGTACGGATTGGGCGGCAAACGGAGTCAGTCCGCGTGGAACACTTGCATTGATGCGCAGTGTACAAGCTAAGGCACTAATCAGCGGTCGCGATTATGTCGTTCCTGAAGATGTCAGAAGCATGGCGGTTCCTGTACTTGCCCACCGCCTCGTTTTATCAATGGAAGGCGAACTGCATACGACCAAACAACAGATCATAGAAGATGTACTGGAACAAACAGCTGTACCAGTGGAATCAGGAGCGCAACAAGAATGAGCGGTTATGCAGCTGGATGGCAAACGCACAATCAGAGGCTGTTCTATCTTTTTGGTACGATCGTATTTCTTGTCGGCTTTATAAAAGATTCATTTCTGCTCACGCTTACCGGGCTCGTATTCGTGGTTTGTGCCTTTCTCTCGAAATGGTATCTGCTGCAGATGATCCGTACTTTTGTCATTGAAAATCAAAGGAGAAGCTTGCGCTTGTCGGCAGGCGATCAAAACACACTAAAAATTATTGTTGAAAATCAATATCCCGTTCCTTTCTTTTCAATTAAAGGGAGGATTGTTGCAGACAAAAATATTGCCTTTCTTTCCAACAACAGCAAGGATCAGGATTCTGCGTACACGTTTTCTTTGACGATGCCCGCTCGAGGGAAAACGATTGTCCCTTGTCCGTTCAAGGCACTGAACCGTGGTATCGCGCGCATTCGCTCAGTTGAGTTTATCTGTACGGATCCACTTCATATCGTTCGCTGTTCCATTCATTTTGATCAGTTGCTGAAAAATAGAATCATCGTTTATCCTGATCCTAAACCCGTCCGTCAGCTAAGTCTCGTACCGCCTCAACGCGTAGGAACTCTCGTAACCAAGCATTCGCTTGATCAGGATCTCTCGACACCTTCTGGAATTCGCCAGTATACTTACTCCGACCCATTTAAATACATACACTGGAAAGCAACTGCCCGCACCGGACAACTCCAGACAAAGACGTTCGAACACGTGGCAGATCAAAGTTGGATGTTTCTTTTTCTCAATCAGACAAATTCGGCGCGTCATCAATCGTTTGAGGATTTTGATAAACGAATTTCTGCCGCAGCATGGCTTGCAGAGGTAGCATGCAAGCGATCCGTGAACACGTCCATCTATTGCAATGCGAAATCAATTGGGCAAAAAATGGTCGGCATCGAACCCGGTAAGGGCGCCTTGCAACTCCGAAAAACCTGGGAGATGCTCGCGTTTATTCAAGCATGGCAAATGAAAACATCGATAACTCAAGCACTTATGATGATTGACCAGAAACTGAGTCAGCCGCAAATGATCATTTTCTTAGCTTTGGATCAGCCAGGACCGGCCGCACCCTTTCTTGCAAAATGGTTAAAGACGGGCCATCAAATCTATATGCTGCGCCGGTTCGATGATGGTTGTATTCTTGAGCAGATTGAGAAAGGAGTGCGCGCAGTTGGCAACGTTTAAGCGTTCGCTTACTTTTTTACTGTACCTCGCCAGTGAATGGTTATTTTGCTTTCTTGTTCTTCTGCCGTTCATGACCGATCAATGGGCACAGCTTGTTCCATTTACGTTCTTAGCAGTGATCCATTGCCTATTGCTTGGAAGTCTGCAGAAAATACGTCATTCAACGCTTGCCGCCTTTCTTGTTGTCTGCGTGTTAACCGGCCTCGCAGCACTTATCATTGCCCATCTAAGTCTCTTTGCGAGTATACTTTTAACGGCTATGCTTACCTATTTCTCAATTCGAGATGATGAGGGCCGGAGTATTGAGCGGCTCTGGCGATTGATTGTCCTCTTTGCAGCCATTGTCTGCATCTATGCTCTTTTTGCGCCAATTAATCAACCAACTGCACTTTTTATGTTGCTGTTTGTAGAACTGGTTGTTGCACTCGTTTTCATTTATCTAAACAACGAATTGAGCGGACCCACTTTGCTATTGATTTCTGGAATACTGACATGCACCGCACTGCTGATATCAGTATTATCCGCATTGCTGAAGCCAGCAGTGACCTTCATTTATGACTCCTTATTTCATTTCATGATCAAACCGATTAGCTATGGTGTATTTTCCGTAGTGTTTGGTTGGCTGAACGGGCGTTCAACGCCGCAAGCCAGGGGAGAAATAACAAAGGCGCTCCAAGCTTCAAATGCCGAAAAAAAGTCGCCCACGCAGAAAATGATTCCTGATCTGCAGCCTAACTTTAACTTTGGTCTGCTGTTTGGTATCTTGATTAGCGCTTTGCTTCTGTTCATCGCTTTTTGGCAGTTACGCCGTATTAAAATGAGCAAAGCAGCACAACATGATATGCAAAATGATCCGATAGAAATAAAAAAAATACCGTTTCAGAAGCGACACAACCGTAAAAAGGAGAATCTCCAAGTTTCAGCCCCCAAACATCCCGTACGTCGTGCAGTCTATCGTCTTCAAAAACTAGCAAAGAAAATGAAGTGCGGACGATACCCTTCAGAATCATTGCGGGAATGGGCGAATCGACTGAACCTAGATTCAGCGGATCTTTTCATCACTTTTTATGAAAAAGTACGCTATGGAAATCAGGAGCTGACCGCTTCTGAACAGGCAATCTATCTTGACGCCGTACATGATGCTGAGAAACAAATAAAACATCTAAAGCACAAAACTGTCCTTAAGAAACCCCAACTATGATAAAATGAAATGAGAAAAAACGAAGGGAAGAACATCCAAATATGTGATTGGCGTATTCATTCTAAAATTCAAGAAATCAATTGAATAGGAGTGAATACGTCATGAGAAACAAGAGTTTTTATTGCCTATGGCTTGGACAGTCTCTTGCAAACTTGGGCGATGTTTTTTACCTCGTCGGTTTAATGGCTTTCCTGTATCGCTTAACGGACTCTGCCGTAGCGATTGCGCTTGTTCCTTTTTTAAGCACTGGATCACGTTTTGTCAGTGCGCTCATTGCGCCCATCGTTCTCGAACGGATGGGGCTGAAACGTTGTCTCGCCGTTTCACAAACAATCAAAACCCTCTTTTTATTGACCTTTCTCATGACTTCAATCGCATTAACGAATCGAATCGGCAGTATTGTCCTGACTTTTCTCATTCTCGTGTTGATCAGCTTCCTTGATGGTTGGGCATTGCCTGCGCGCGGGGCATTGGTTCCACTGCTTATACCCGAGAAGAAGCTACTCTCGGTAAACAGCTTCCTTTCGATGCTTGATCAGTGCATGGCGATGCTCGGTTGGGCATTGGGGGGGTTGCTGATCGTATACATTGGAAGTTACAAACTCTTAGCATTAACTTTCGTTCTTTATACGATCAGCTCAATGGGTATGACATTAATTAAGGTAAACGAAGCTCGCGCAGAGGGTAATGAAAAAGCGAACCGGCCGAAATGGACGCTTATGAAGGAAGGTTGGGTGACGGTCTGGCGTCATCCTTCGCTGCGCATCATTTTCATCATTGATTCATTGAGCACCCTTGCCGATGTTGTGTGGATTGCAGCGATCATCTACATTTTTGTCGATAAGGTATTGCATGTTGATGCATCATGGTGGGGATCGATTAATTTCAGTTTTTTTGCCGGGCTGCTGCTTGCCAGCATTTGCGGGATGCGCTGGAATCGGCATATCAAACACCAGGCAGCATACTACGCGCAATTTAGTTCACTGCTGGCCTGTATCTTCACTTTTTTGTTCGGCATCAACTCGATTCCGGCAATGGCACTCGTACTTTCACTTTTCTATGGGCTTGCTGTTCAATTAAAAGCAACGATTTTTCTCACGATTGAGCAAACCTGCGTACCTCCGAAGCAGTTGGCCAATGTCTTTTCGGCAGCTGATGCCGTTCAATCCGTTTTATTTGCTCTTGGCAGTCTTCTCATGGGCATGTTAGCGGACTGGCTCGGTGTCCGTACCGTCTTTATCCTTTCCGCATTGCTTCTGATGCTGGAATGCGCCATCATTTTCATGCAGCGGAAACAACTTTTCATGCATGAAAAACGGCAGAAAGCTTAATCGATTCGTTTCAAAAAAAGCCATGATCCAATGCGTGATCATGGCTTTTTTAATGTAAGAAAACCGGGTCACTGTGCCCGGTTCTTGGCTTACCGCTGCTCGCTCAGGGCACCAGCAGACGATGGTGATCCTTAATCTTAGCAGTTCAAGCGGTTTTCTTTTCAGAAACGGATTAAAAATGTTGCAGGTGCTACACCTACACATTAATCATCACTATTTCTTGCCTGAGAGGAATACCATCCCTATTCGTTGTCGTTATCTTTTTCTTCATCGGTTAAAAATTCAGAATCCAGACCGTCTAATTCCGAATCCAGATCTTCGTCGTCAACATCGTCTGCCTCAATCAGTCCACTGTCATCGACCTGAACTTTAACCTTTGTTTCACCAATAACTTCAACGAGAAATTCACGCTCTACTTTTGCGACAATTTCTCCTTCTGAAATCTTTGCTTCCAAGCAATTGGGTTCCTGCAATGCGCGACAAGAAACATCGACTTGATCCGAAATAACTTGTTTATCGCGCAAAGTCAACGGTACACGATCTTGATAGCTGACGGTTTTACAAACGACTTCGGTTTTCGTATTGTCATTATACGAATACCATGTGTTAATGTCATAAGTCCCTTCGACAAGAACTGCATCCTTATGATAGGTAGTTTTATAGTTATTGTTGATGACCCAGCATCCAAGGATGTTCGAAGGTTTGTGCAATGGTGTCACTGTGTGCGCGGATTGGCTGAATTTTTTCCCTTTTCCGCATATGGCTTTCGTTATAATTTCCCGATATACATTCTCTGCCAAAAGTCGAAACCTCCTTTGCCTTCTTCACTTCATGTTATGCAGGGCGAATGCCACGTGTGATACAAAAAAGAAGACGCAGGAATGAAAAAAAGCTCCTCTATTGAGAAGCTTATAAAATGGCCGGAAGTACAGCATGCTCACATTAATCTTCTGGACTTGGGTTTTCACTTTTTGGGACAACGCGCCGAGAAATTAAATGAGTCAGCGTTTGCAGGAAGTCATTAACCTCTTCCTGTGACTGCCTGAACTCCTGAACGACCGGAATTGCATCGAGTTCCGCCTGCAATCGATCAATGATTGCCTCGTTCTGATGATAGGCTTCTGTTTTGCCAAAATGTTGCAGATTTACCGATTCTTTTTGATACTGTTTGATCGATTCAACCAACTGCTGAACTTTCTTATTGGTACTGATTTTTTCTTCAGCTTGTTTGTAAAAGCGAACTTGATCCGATTCAGACAGTTGATGCGCAAGTCGTTCAGCTTTAGCAACCAGTTCTTCTTTCGAATAATAATGATCCATTAACGGACACCTTGCGTTTCTTCTTGCCATTCGCCATTCAATGACCACATTTTTGCATTGGTGATTTTTACCTTCACCAATTCACCAATGAGCGATTTCGGTCCTCTGAAATTTACCACCTTATTGGTTCGTGTATGACCGGAAAGCACTTCAGGATTTTTGCGACTTTCACCTTCAACCAGCACTTCAACCGTTTGATCCTGATATTTTGCATTACTTTTAGCCGAAAATTCATCCATAAGTTTATTCAAGCGCTGCAGACGCTCCTTTTTGACATCCATTGGAATATTATCTTTCATCCGAGCGGCCGGAGTTCCTGCCCGTGGAGAATAGATAAACGTAAATCCACCGTCGAATTCACATTCTCGAACGAGTGACAGGGTTTCCTCAAACTGTTCGTCCGTTTCATTTGGGAACCCAACAATGATATCTGTTGTAAATGAGGCATTAGGAACAGCATCTTTTATTTTATGGAACAGCTCGAGATAACGCTCGCGTGTATAGCCGCGACCCATAATCTTAAGTATATCCGAACTGCCCGATTGTACCGGTAGGTGGATGTGTTCGCATAGATTACCACCCTTAGCAAGCACTTCAATCAGATGGTCGTCAAAATCCTTAGGGTGACTGGTTGTGAAGCGGACGCGCGGAATTCCAATCTGACGAATCTCATCCATTAAATTACCCAGACCGTAGTTTTCCAAATCCGGAAGATCTTTACCATACGCATTAACATTCTGACCGAGCAGCGTAATTTCTTTATAGCCTTGACGCGCTAATTCACGCACTTCCTGAACGATTTCTTCAGGATGTCTGCTCCTTTCTTTTCCACGCGTATAAGGAACAATACAATAGGTGCAGAACTTATCGCAACCGTACATAATGTTGACCCATGCTTGAAAATGGCCGCGACGCGACTGGGGCAGATTTTCAACAATATCGCCCTCTTTTGACCAAACTTCAACAACCATCTCTTTACTGAAAAGCGCTTCCTTGAGTAACTGCGGCAGACGATGGATATTATGCGTACCGAAAATCAGATCCACCTGTGGGTGCTTGGCAAGAATCTTGTTGACCACAACCTCTTCCTGAGCCATGCAACCGCAAACGCCGAGGATCAATCCAGGCTTTTCAAGCTTTAATGTTTTTAAAGTGCCAATATGGCCAAATACTTTATTTTCGGCGTTCTCGCGAATGGCACATGTATTGATCAGGATTACATCTGCCAGCTTTGGGTCATCCGTTTCGTGATAGCCCATCTTTTCTAAAATGCCGGCCATGACTTCTGTATCATGTTCATTCATTTGGCAACCGTATGTCTCAATCAAGTACTGTTTTCCTCGACCAATTGCCGCCATATCCTCAGGAATACTGAAATCATTTATAATTTGAACCGCTTGTCTGCGACGCCTGCGTGCATCCTTTAGCGACGGCGGTTGAAAGTACTTCGAAAAATCAACTTTGCTTGATGTCTGTTCAGACACGATGCAACCTCTCCTTCAAAATCTCATTCCTAAATTATAGCAAACTCAAGTCCGATATGAAAGAAAGAGAACGATTTCCCAGCGAATCGCCGGTCATCCAATGTGTTCGCAATGCTTTCTCTTCCTTGAAGTGTATAACATAGGTAACAATTTAATCCTCTTAGCGGGCGGCATGATATGATAATGGCTATACTTTTTTGAACGCGCTTATGGAGGGTGAATGATGAATCTATTAACACAAAATAGAAATTTTCGATTGTTGTTTTCTGCTCGCTTGATTACAAACATTGGCGATAGTGTTTATTTTATTGCAGCGATGTGGCTCGTGTACCAATTAAGTGGATCATCATTCTTTTCCGGTCTTGCCGGCTTTTTGACCATGATCCCCCGTACGCTGCAATTCCTGATCGGACCGATTCTTGATCGTTATTCGATTAAAAAGTTATTAGTCGGCACACAACTGGCCCAAGCCTGCCTGCTTGCGATCATTCCTGCCGCTGCATTAATCGGAAATCTCTCAGTTACTCTGATTCTGATTATTATGCCGGTGGTCTCGTTCCTCAATCAATTTTCTTTTCCTGCTGAAAGTGCGCTGATTCCGCAAATCATGAAAAAAGAACAATGGATTCAGGCTAATGGTTTAATGACGCTTGCTTATCAAGGAACGGATGCCGCTTTTCAAGCAATAGGCGGCGCACTGGTTGCATTACTTGGTGCCGTTTCGATGTATCATGCCGATATCCTTTCATTTGGTTTTGCGGTCGTACTATTTACAATGCTCAAATTACCCGAACATCCCCAATCGTCAACGAAACAAACCGTTGCCGATCAATGCAAGCAATATTTACTTGACTTGCGTGAAGGATTTCGTACGGTCATTCATTCCATTATCGGTAAAATGATGGTTGGTTCATTAATGACCAACTTTGCATTAGGTGCATTAGTTGCTGTTTTACCGGCATATTCCGATCACTTGGGTGGCCCCGGTATGTATGGATTAATGATGGCTGGGATGGCGGTGGGTACCTTAATTGGTGCGCTGGTTGCCCGTTGCTTTAAAAACAAACCGGTTGGGAAAATGCTGGTCTTTGGTTACTCCATTGGTTTTCTTCTTTGGCTTGCAGCAGCACTAGTTCCAAACCCAATGCTTTCTTTCATCCTGTTCTCTGTTAGCCTTGTTTTCCCCGGGTGCAACAATGTTCTCAATTTCACACTGATTCAAAACGTTGTGCCGCAACACTTGCTCGCACGTGCGATGTCACTCGTTGCGAGTCTCGCCACCTGTATTATGCCGCTCGGATCACTTGTCGGTGGCTCACTGAGCGATCTTTTCGGATCACCGATAATCTTTGCCGCCTCCAGCATTGGTTTTTTCCTTTATGCCGCTTACGTTGCGCTCATGCCATCACTGCGGCGTTTGCCTGCTGCGGCAACGGTAAAGCCCGAAGATTTTGGCTTTACCGCACGAACAGAAGCAATTCATGAACAAAGTCATGCCTAATGAACGTTTCTTTTGAGCTTTGCGGATCGATTCACCCATCATCTCATCGCCGCATCAATCCAATTCAGTCTTATGACCGCCCTTTTTCCGCCTGTAGTCTGATTTATTGCGCTGATCCCTCTGATACATTAGAGTCAACAAATCAAATTGAACTTCGGAGGATTGCCCGTCAATGAATCGTTTATTTCGTAATCGAAATTTTTCTATCCTTTTTATCGGTCGGTTAATCACAAATATCGGTGACAGTATGTATTACATCGCAGCCATGTGGCTCGTCTACAAACTGGGGGGTTCCGCTTTCTACTCAGGACTTGCAGGATTTCTGACGATGCTGCCGCAGGCGTTTCAATTTATCGCAGGTCCGATTATCGACCGCTGCTCAATAAGAAAGCTGCTCATCGTAACGCAGCTGCTTCAAGCCATTTTGTTGAGCTTGATCCCAATTGCCCATTATTGGCATATGCTCTCGGTAACGCTCATTCTTATTGTCATGCCGCTTGCGGCTTGCTTGAATCAAGTTTCCTTTCCTGCAGAAAGTGCACTCATCCCGCAAATTTTGTCCAAAACGCTGCGTGTTCGTGCAAATTCACTGATGGCTGTCGCTCAGCAAGGAACGGACGCTGCGTTCAATGCAATCAGCGGCGCGCTGGTTGCACTCGTCGGAGCAATCGCCTTATATTCGGCCGATATTTTGACTTTTTTTATTGCGGCACTACTCTTTTCAGCATTAAAGCTGCACCATGCTCCTTCAGATCAAAAGAAGCTTTCACTTAAAGAACAAGCAAACCATTATTTTGCTGATCTTAGAGAAGGCTTTCAGCTCGTTCTTCATTCGTTTCTTGCAAAAATTCTTTTGGCAAGTGCTATCACAAACTTTGTTTTTGGTGCGATGATGGCTTCACTGCCGGCGTATTCAGATACGATTGGAGGAGCAAAAACTTACGGCCTCTTGCTTGCCGGCATGTCCATTGGCAGCCTGATTGGTGCAGGGTCTGCCGGACTTTTTGAGCGTTTTGCTTTTGGCCATCTGATGATTGCCGGCTACACGCTCGGCTTCCTGTGCTGGCTGACTTCACTGTTCGTTCCGGTTCTTTCATTAAAAATCATTCTTTTTTCTTCCAGCATGATACCAATTGGCTTAACAAACGTACTCAGCTTTGCCATGATGCAAAATATAATTCCGCAACACCTGATGGCGCGATCCATATCGGTTATAGCGAGTATCTCCTCGTGTATCATGCCGATTGGTTCACTGATTGGCGGCGCACTGAGTGCACTACTTGGTGCGCGTATGGTGTTTGCATCGGCTAGCATCAGTCTTTTATTTCTCGCCCTCTACATCTTCATGGTACCCATTCTGCGTCGTATCCCGTCAATTAATCACGTTCAACCGGAGAACTATGGGTTCCATTCGCTCGCCACTGATGAGAAATGATGTATTCCAAAATTTAATCGAAAAAGCAGCATCGCGCTCGCATGCTGCTTTTTCATTGGTGAATCAGTTGACCGCCAATATGACGGATCATCTGGCTCCGGCTTACCAAGCCAATGACATGTCGTTCATCGTCAACAACCGGGATCTGCTTGATGTGGTGGCGGGAAAGGATGCGTAATACAGCGTCAATGTCTTGCTCTCCTCTAACCGTTTGCACGTTCCTTTTTTTCATAACGACGTTCACCGGCAGATCAAGCAAGTCTTTTAATTTATCTTGTGACATTTCGACATGAATGGCTTCTATTAAAGAATAAAGATCATAGATCGTTTTCTGTTTCGGCACAATCTTTCTCAGAACATCACCATCACTAATGTAACCGACCAACTGATGGTCATCATTAACGACAGGCGCACCGCCTATCTTGTGGTCGATCATAAGCTTAATGAATGCTTTCACCGAATCTGTTTCAGCAATGGTTACGACATGTTTCAGCATTAATTGTTCCACAAGCATGGCTGCCGCCCCCTTATAATAAAAACCCACTAATCTCTTTCTTTAATTATAACACATATATGTAAGCGTTTTACATATTAAGCCGATTTAGTGTGCTCAAACGGATGATTTTTGTTAAAGTTATGCTAATGCAAAGCTACGGCCGCCTTCTTCACCGAGACAGTAAAAAAGGATCATGGCCGGAAGCACGGTAAGCAGCAGCAACAACGTTTTAAAACTGGCATAGTCATCTTCTTCAAGAATATAGTAATTTATGGGCAATCCTCATAAGGAGATGACATTCGGAAATGGACGTGTTAAAAGTTTCAGCAAGATCTGTACCTAACTCTGTTGCTGGTGCCCTTGCACATGCAATGAGGGAACAAAAATCAGCAGAAATACAGGCGATTGGCGCAGGAGCATTGAATCAAGCGGTAAAGGCAGTTGCCATTGCCAGGGGGTTTGTTGCTCCTAGCGGGCTCGATTTAATCTGCATTCCTGCATTTACGGATATTCTGATCGATGGTGAGGAACGGACGGCGATTAAGCTAATTATTGAGTCTAGATAGACCGCTCAGCTCATTACTTATTTTTCATTAAGACCGCACACAATCTTTTTATGCCCATAGAAAAAAGCATGCAGCGTTGCATGCTTTTTCATCTGGTGTCTCACTGAACCGGAGTAAGGTGTTTTCTTGATTGGTATTCCGTTAACCTTTGATGTTTCCTTCGTTCAGGTATTTAGTCAAAAAATAAATGATCATCATTAATTAATATGCGGTTAATCTCGGTTGATTTTCCTGTTTTATCATCAATCTGAATGAGCACCGCGCCAAGTTGACCCGGACCCTCTTCGCTCTCAAAGCGGACCGGCATTGCCGTAACAAAGCGCTTAGTTACTGCTGCACGCTGCACGCCAATAATTCCATTATACGGACCGGTCATCCCAACGTCGGTAAGATAGGCTGTTCCCTGTGGAAATATGCGTTCATCGGCTGTCTGGACATGGGTATGTGTTCCTACAACTGCCGAAACCCTGCCATCTAAATACCAACCGAGCGCGAGTTTCTCACTGGTCGTTTCCGCGTGCAAATCAACAAAGATGATCGGGGTTTTCTTACGTGCTTCGTTAATCAGTTCGTCTGCGCTACGGAACGGATCATCGAGCGCTGGAAGAAAAACGCGTCCTTGAAGATTAATGACGGCTACCTGACGATTGTGCGGCAGATGAATGTAGCGAATTCCTGTTCCTGGAGTACCTTCTGGAAAATTAGCCGGTCGGACCAGTTGTTTTGCCTCATCGACAAATTCTAAAATTTCGCGGTTATCCCAAGTATGGTTTCCCATCGTCAGCATATCTGCCCCAGACTCAAGCAGCTTATGATAGATTTTTTTCGTTAGGCCTTTGCCATGTGCTGCATTTTCTGCATTTACAATGGTTACGGTCGGTTGAAACTTATTCTTCAATTTCGGTAGGTAGTCCTCAATCATTTGCCTACCGGTTCGTCCATACACATCGCCAACAAATAATAATTTCATCATTCACGCTCTTTTCTTCTAGTAAAGCCTTATCTTTTTTATTAAAAAAGGCGGCAATCAGCCGCCTCTTTCATTTTGCATATTCTACAGCGCGAGTCTCACGAATGACTGTTACTTTGATATTGCCAGGATAATCGAGTTCATTTTCAATTTTCTTCGTAATATCACGAGCCAATTGGAACGATTTCGCATCATCGACAAGATCCGGTTGAACAATAATTCGTATTTCGCGTCCAGCCTGAATCGCATACGATTTTTCAACGCCCTCAAATGATTCAGAAATCTCTTCTAATTTTTCAAGGCGGTGAATGTAGGCTTCAAGCGTTTCTCGGCGTGCCCCGGGGCGTGCCGCAGACAGCGCGTCAGCAGCCGCTACGAGTACCGAAATGATCGATGTCGCCTCAGTATCTCCATGGTGTGAAGCAATGCTGTTAATGACAACCGGATGTTCCTTGTATTTTTGTGCCAATTCAACACCGATTTCGACGTGACTGCCTTCGACCTCATGATCAATTGCTTTGCCAATGTCATGCAACAAACCGGCCCGTCTTGCCAGATTCTCATCTTCACCCAGCTCAGCTGCCATCATTCCTGAGAGGAAAGCAACTTCCATTGAGTGCTTCAGCACATTCTGACCATAGCTGGTGCGGTAATGTAGTCGTCCGAGAATCTTGATCAGATCCGGATGCAGGCTATGAACGCCGACTTCGAAAGTGGTTTGTTCACCATAATCGCGAATCTTCTCATCAACCTCATGACGTGCCTTCTCGACCATTTCCTCAATACGAGCTGGATGAATACGTCCGTCTTGAACAAGCTTTTCCAAGGCAATACGCGCAACCTCACGGCGAATCGGGTCGAATCCTGATAGGATAACTGCTTCCGGTGTATCATCGATAATTAAATCAATACCCGTTAATGTTTCCAGTGTGCGAATGTTGCGCCCTTCTCGCCCGATAATTCGGCCCTTCATCTCATCATTCGGGAGATTCACAACCGAAACCGTTGTTTCGGTTACATGATCAGCAGCACAGCGCTGAATAGCCAGAGAAAGGATGCTTTTCGCCTTTTTTTCTGCATCTTCCTTCGCTTTCGATTCGATGTCTTTGGCGAGTTGTGCAGCCTCATGAGCAGTTTCCTGTTTGACTTGATTCAAGATAAGCTCTTTTGCCTCATCATTGGTCAAACCGGAGATCCGTTCCAATTCAGACTGCTGTTTATGCAGTGCTTCCTCCACTTTGCTTTCCATCTCTTCAATTTGTCGACGTTTCTTGCTAAGCGTTTCCTCCCTTTTTTCCAATGATCTTTCTTTATTATCGAGAGATTCACTTTTTCGATCGAGCAGATCTTCTTTCTGCACGAGACGGTTTTCCAACCTCTGGAGCTCATTACGCCGATCACGCGCTTCGTTTTCGGTTTGATTTCGGAGCGTATGAATTTCGTCCTTCGCTTCCAGGAGTGCTTCCTTTTTTAAGGATTCTGCATCTCGATGAGCATCCTCAACGATCTGGTGTGCTGCAGTCTCAGCAGACGTTATTTTCGCCTCGGCAATGTTCTTTCGGATGTAATAGCCAACAAACAGACAAACGACAGAGATCAGTAGCGCAATGGAGATGATCACAACAATCGTGAATGTCATCATTTCACCTCCTTGCTTTTCCATATCGTCATTAGGTAAAGCAGATACGTTTCTTTTGAAATGATGCTTAACAGAGAAACGATAGGTAAGAGGTTTTTCACTTGATATTCCCATACAATTCCAAACAATACGAACTGCTTGAAAGGAAAATGGAAACTTAGCTCACTCTCTTTGTCGTTCTTTTAAGCATTTTCATGCGAAAAGTTTACATAATCAAGTAAATAGTAACTTTTTAGTTACAAGATCATTGTATAATTGCCCATTTAGGTTGTCAACCTTGCACATTTGGAATTCCTGCAACGGATTAATTTAAGCGACGCTCCCGTGCTCGCTTCAACAGGGTGCGACCGCGTGCATCCAGAAGCCTCCTCAGACGTGCTGGTGTCTGCGAGGGGCTCCTTTGGCCTGCGATTAACAGAGGCTCTCCACAGGCACCCGAGCGCTTTCGTGACTTCCGCAGGACGCGGTGACTTATGCGTTGCATACAGGACTTACTTTCACAGGATGTGATGACTTATGCGCACTTAGCAGACGTTCCTCTCCTATGCTGCTTCTCCCTAACAGCAAGGCCAAATCTTGTACTCTCCTTACCTGTAAAAAAAAGTGCCTGAAACAGGCACTCGTTTAAGCAAGCCGTTTATTCTTTTGTTGGAAGCGTTGCTGCTTCATCAGCAGTTTCCTCCGCCGTCTCATCCAAATGATAGTGAACGCGAATTTGATGTTTGATATCCTCTTTAACCGGTTCATTTTCTTTCAAGTAAAGCTTAGCGTTTTCGCGCCCCTGACCGAGGCGTTCTTTATTGTAGGAATACCAGGACCCGCTCTTTTCAATGACATCAAGATCTGAACCAATGTCCAGAATTTCGCCCTCTTGAGAAATCCCTTGCCCGTACATAATATCAACTTCCGCTTGTTTAAACGGAGGTGCTACCTTGTTCTTGACAACTTTAATACGTGCCCTGTTTCCAACAATATCATTCCCGATTTTCAACGTCTCTGCGCGGCGTACTTCAAGACGAACAGACGCATAAAACTTAAGCGCGCGTCCACCCGGAGTCGTTTCAGGATTTCCGAACATGACGCCGACTTTCTCACGAATCTGATTAATGAAAATTGCCGTTGTTTTTGATTTGCTGATTGCACCGGACAACTTTCTCAGCGCTTGCGACATAAGACGCGCTTGAAGCCCAACATGCGCATCGCCCATTTCACCTTCTATTTCGGCTTTTGGCACTAAGGCAGCTACTGAATCGACGACAATAATGTCCACTGCCCCGCTTCGAACAAGTGCTTCTGCAATTTCGAGGGCCTGTTCCCCTGTATCGGGCTGGGAAAGGAGCAATTCGTCAATGTTTACGCCTAAGTGTTCCGCGTAGACCGGATCAAGCGCATGTTCTGCATCGATAAAAGCAGCTTGTCCACCACTCTGCTGCGCTTCTGCAATCGCATGAAGCGCAACCGTCGTTTTACCTGAAGATTCAGGTCCGTAAATTTCAATGATGCGGCCGCGCGGATAGCCGCCGACACCCATCGCTATATCTAAAGCCAAGGAACCGCTTGATACTGTCGATACACGCTGTTCCGGCCGTTCTCCTAATCTCATAATCGATCCTTTGCCAAATTGCTTTTCAATCTGGCGAAGTGCGCTGTCTAGTGCTGCCTTGCGTTCATTTTTTTCAGCCATAACCGCGATTCATCTCCTTCAACATTCTTTTTATCATCATACATTTTTTTGAGGATAAGCACAAGTGTTCTAGCGAATGTTTATTCGCCCTTTTTAATGATTTAAAATTGGAAGCTTCTGCAAGTGTCTTCGTACAAGGTCATAACCGGTTTTTGTTGATTGAATTCTAATTTTACGTCGTGATCCATTAAATTGAAAACGATAGCTCTGAGTCCCTCCCTGATCGGACAGTCCGATATATACGGTTCCAACTGGTTTTCCTTCACTCTTATCAGGTCCTGCAACGCCTGTAAAAGACAAACCAAGATCAGCACCGCAAAGTGTTCGGACTGAAGAAGCCATTTTTTCCGCACAAGCAGCACTTACCGCGCCTTCCGTATTAAGAATGGATTCAGGTACGTGAAGTACTTGATTCTTCACTTGATTTGTATAACAGACCACGCCGCCGTTCAAAACAGAAGAGGCACCAGGGTAAGCAGCCAACCAATCAGCAGCCATCCCCCCGGTCAGGCTTTCAGCAAAAGCAATCGTTTTCTTCTGATTGCGCATCAGTTGAAACACAATTTGCGAAAGTGAATCATCATCATATCCGTAAAGAAAAGCACCAACACGAGTAGCGATTTTCGCCTCAATTTGATCAAGCATTGCCTCTGCCGCATCTTTCTGGGCATGTTTCGCCGTCAACCGCAACGTGACTTCGCTTTCCTTTGCCAGCGGCGCAATCGTCGGATTGGACTGCGCATCGATTAAATCAAGAATTTTTGTTTCCAATTGAGATTCGCCGATCCCGAAAAAGCGCAGAACACGGGATTGAATATGTTTTTCACTATGTGTGGACAGCCAGCCGCGTACGAAATCAAGAAACATCGGTTTCATTTCTGAGGGTACACCGGGCATCAAAAGATAGATATGCTTTTTTGTGTCAACAATCATGCCCGGCGCCATCCCATGCCGATTAGGCAGCACATGGCTTCCATCAATAACCAGCGCCTGCTTTTTATTATTTTCAGTCATTTCACGTCCAGTGACTTGAAAGTAGTGAACAATACTGTCCATTGCCGCCTGATCCGTAACGAGCTTGCGCCCAAGAACGCGCGCGACGGTCTCCTTCGTTAAATCGTCCTTAGTTGGGCCCAATCCGCCGGTAAAAATGAGCAGATCAGCTCTGTTCTCCGCATTTTTGATGACATCGATCATGCGCGCTTCATTGTCGCCGCATACGGTATGAAAGAAAACATCGACGCCAAGTGCTGCTAGCTGTTCCGAAATAAACTGCGCATTCGTATTGGCAATTTGCCCGAGTAAAAGTTCAGAACCGACCGCAATGATTTCCGCATTCATGAGCAAGAACTCCTATCCTTGTTTTTCGCAACTCGTAATCTCTTATTTATTATTAAACACAGATACCCGCTTGTGCAAGTTATTTCGATCGAAACACGAGTTCACGATTTTTATAAAAATAATCCACTCCGGAAAAGACGGTCAGGAACACAGCGATCCAGAGAATGATCTGCTCAAGTGGAAATCCATTGATACCAAAAGGAACATTATTAAATAAAAAGAGAATGATCGCGACCATTTGCGAGAAAGTCTTCCATTTTGCAATTTTGCTTGCTGCTATGACTTCACCTTCTTCAACAGCTACCAAGCGCAAACCAGTCACGGCAAATTCTCGTGCCAAGATAAGAATGACCATCCAAGAAGCCATTCTTCCGATACCGACAAAAGCAACAAAAGCGCTCATAACAAGCAATTTGTCCGCAAGCGGATCCAGTAATTTTCCAAAATTGGTGACCAAATGATACTTGCGCGCTAGTTGCCCGTCCAGCCAATCCGTAAATGAAGCGAGCATGAAAATAACCGCAGCAAGCAGCTGGGCAACAGAAAGATGATAATTTCCGGAATCAATCGCCCCAAGCGGCATCGGTACAAGCAGCAGAATTAAAAAGACAGGAATCATAATCATTCGTGCAACAGTTAATTTATTCGCGATATTCATCGATCGGTCATCCCTTCATCGTTATCTCATGGTTAAAACAGTCTTACACTCAAAAAAAGTGAGCCGCCTTTATCGGCCGGCTCATGATGAATACAATCATTTGTTGAAATTAATGATCACGGTTTGCACCGTGCTGTGAGACGGGATCGCAACTTTCTTTCCATTAATCTTCAACTCAGTACCTGGTGCATTGCCAAATTTCAGGGATAGCGACTGTACTTTGGACGCATCAAAGTGATAGGATTTTTGCCCTGTTTTCGATGCAGTTCCCTCTGCAATACTTTGTCCCGTTTGATTGTCTTTTGCCTGAAACCAAGCTTGATTATCTGTAACAGCCGTAACGACTACATCAAATTTCTCCGTTCCAGATAGTGTATAGGTGGTTACGTTGCCTTCCTGTTTCTCCTGTTTCAAGGTTTGTTCTGAAGACGCGTCCGAAGATTCCGTTGATGAGGAATCCGATGGATGTGACTTCGAACTGCTTTGAGAGCCACTGTCCGTTTTATACTGTACCGAGTTTGCATTGTTCTGGTCGGATGGCGGATTCGATTGATGTCCGGCTAACTGTGTCACTAGAATGTAGACAATCATCACACCGATTAAAATAAAAACTACAATAATCGCTTTATTGATCAGTGATGACCAATTATTCACCCGTACTGCATTGCGGCGAAGTTTTTTTGGTGCCTGTTCATTCTCGCTACCATCCGGAGGCGTTACACGTGTTTCGATATGCTGACGCTCAATCTTAGGCATATCGCTCGGATACTGTTCCGTCAGGCTTTTAAAGTCTAAGTCAACAGACTCAGCATAGCTCTTGATAAATGCTCGCGTATAGAACTCTCCTGGAAGCTGGTTGTAATCGCCTTTCTCAATCGCTTCAAGGTAGCGTTTTTGAATTTTTGTCGTTTTTTGGAGATCATCTAAGGATAAACCTTTCTGTTCTCGGGCTGTCTTCAGTTCTTGACCAAGTTCACTCAAAACTAACACCTGCCAATAGAAATTAAATAAAGCGATAAGCTCGAATTCGGCTACCATGTCCGCTCATTATCCATCAAATCGATCAATCGGCTATGTCCGGTCGGTTTAAGCATGATTGCTCATCATCAATGTAAACCGTTAGAATCCAATGATCCTCAAGATTTTTTCTTATCCAAACAGCTGATAAACGGAGCTGCATTCATTTTCTCACGTGCGAAACCATCATTTAGATTTTCGAACTTGCACTGAACCCTCTTTTTCCCTATGTGCAGCACTACCTGAAGATAAAGGAAAGCTCCCTTTTCTGGCGTGCATTGCCTATTTATATGTATTTCGTAATCAAGATACCCTATTTTGCCGTTGGAAAGGAAAAAAATCCTAACAACCCGGCTTAAAATCGGATCCCTTGAGACAATTTTTTTAGTCGCGTTCGAACCGAACTTCCATGGAAGCAGCAAGCTTGAAGTCCCAGATTTTATGGACACTACTAAGGTGGCTCCTAAATCGGTCCTACCCAGTTTGATGTGAGCCGTCCAACGCAAAATCTTTTGAATCCCGTTTTGGACACCTCTGATATTGATACGTTGTTCACTATTAATATTATCATAACTTCGCACAATTAACGATAAGATCCATTAAAAAGCAGAAGAATAAATTTCCATACACGTCCGTGGATTTCAACTGACAGTAAGCCTAAAACTGCCGCTGCCCCCTATTTTTAGCCCATGCCAATGACTAGCAGTACCATGCACCATTTATCGATATGATTTGGCCATTAATGTATTCA
This sequence comes from Sporolactobacillus inulinus, assembly GCF_006539285.1. Taxonomy (GTDB): domain Bacteria; phylum Bacillota; class Bacilli; order Bacillales; family Sporolactobacillaceae; genus Sporolactobacillus; species Sporolactobacillus inulinus. The sequence continues at coordinate 10,865 of NZ_BJMS01000007.1, read as the reverse complement.
GCAGAAGGACTCATTAAAAAATTGATAAGCGACGCAACCTCTTGCGGTTTGGCCATTCGCCCCATCGGAATCTCATCCTCAACCCGTTTGATGTCTTCTTCAGAGAACACATTCATCATTGGTGTATCCACCGCGCCCGGAGCAACAGCATTTACCGAGATCCCGCTTGGAGCCGCTTCTTTGGCCAAGGCCTTTACAAAGGCATTCTGACCGCCTTTGACCATAGAATAAAGCACTTCTGTTGCGGCACCTTCCAGACCCCAGATGGATGAAACCATAAGGATCTGTCCCTTTTTCTTATGAATCATCGGCTTAATCAGTTGCTGGAGTAAGCGAAATGGGCTGGTTAGCTGCAGCTGAATGGTTTGTTGAATCACTTCATCCGCAACATCTTGAAACAAGTTGATCTCACTATTCCCGCTTGCATAGACAACACCGTCAATTGGTTGGTCAAGTTGTGCCATCAAGCATTCCGGACCTTTTTCATCAGAAAGGTCCGCGCAAACGAGAAAAAAAACCTGATTTGGAAAACTTTTTCTCAGCTCGCGCTGAAGTTCCTCAGCTTCCTCTTTTGAGGAATAATAATGCAAATACAATGAGGAACCTGATGCGGCTAGCGCGCGGGCTGCCGCGCTGCCAATGGCACCACTGGCACCCGTGATTAACAGCATGTTCATGGTCATCACTCCGTTTCCTTCATCTTCCGCTCACTTCGTCGCTTTGTTTTGGCACGAGCACCGTGCGCGGCTTACTTCCCTCATAGGGACCGACAACATGCCGTTCTTCCATTGCGTCAATTAATCGTGCAGCTCGTGTATAGCCGATTCGGAAGCGCCGCTGGAGCATTGAGACGCTTGCCGTCTGCATGTTGACAACAAGCTGAACCGCATCGTCATAAAGATCATCATCCACTTCGTTATGCCCTTGTTCCGGCTGGTCTGCCGGAATCATATCTTGTTGATAGTTTGCTTTTTGTTGCCCGACGACATGCTGAACCACAGCTTCAACTTCCTGATCTGACAAAAAGGCACCTTGTATACGCACGGGCTTTGAAGCGCCGATTGGCAGAAATAGCATATCGCCTTTTCCCAGCAATTTCTCGGCACCTCCTGAATCCAGGATTGTTCGAGAGTCCATCATTGATGAAACGCTAAAGGCAATTCGGGAAGGAATGTTTGCTTTAATTACGCCTGTAATGATGTCAACCGATGGCCGCTGCGTTGCAATAATTAAATGAATGCCTGCCGCCCGCGCCATTTGTGCCAGTCTGGTCACCGTTTCTTCCACGTCTTTCGATGCAACCATCATCAGATCGGCAAGTTCGTCAATAATGACAACAATATAGGGCATGAGCGGTTGCTTTTCTTCATGTTCCTTGTTGAATTTGCGCACCGCTTCATTGTAGCTCTCCAAATTGCGCGTTCCGCTTTCAGAAAACAACTCGTAGCGCCGTTCCATTTCACCAAGAACATTTTTCAAACCCAGTGCAGCTTTTGCAGGGTCCGTAACTACCGGAGTTAATAAGTGCGGAATCCCATTGTATACATTCAATTCAACCATTTTCGGATCAATCATAAACAGCTTCACTTCACTCGGTTTTGTTCGCATGAGCAAGGTAATAATTATCCCATTGATGCAAACACTTTTTCCGCTGCCGGTCGCTCCGGCAACAAGTAAGTGCGGCATACGATTTAAATCGGCAAGAATCGGTTCTCCAGATATATCGCGTCCAAGTCCAATGGTCAACTTGGATGCAGCACGCTTTGCATTGGATGACTCCAGTACCTCGCGAAGACAAACCATAGCCACTTCCTGATTTGGAACCTCGATGCCGACTGCTGATTTTCCGGGGATCGGCGCTTCAATACGAATATCCTTGGCGGCAAGCGCTAATGCGAGGTCATCGCTCAAGTTGAGGATGCGGCTTACCTTAACACCCGCCTCAGGATATACCTCATAACGCGTGACCGCCGGACCTAAATGCACCTCTTTAACCGTCGCACGAACACCGAAACTTTCAAACGTCCGTTCCAAAGTGCGCACATTTTCAGCAATATGACTGCGTTCGTTTTTCTGCGCATTAGTTCCCGGCATGCGTAGGAGCGACAGGGGCGGCAGCTGATAGTCTTCATTTTCTACAGGCATTTGCGAAAAATCAGGTGCCTGGATGTCTTCATCGCTCTTCTCAGACGGTGAAAGTAATTCTTCAGCCGACATTTGCTCTGTTTGATTCATTGCCGTTTCATTGAAATCGTGGATCTCCGGTTCTGGAGCTCTCTCAGATTCGTGCAGCCTCGCATCAACGGGCGGTTTCTCATTCTTTGTATCGTTCTGCCTTTCATTCGCCTTCATTTTTTTCTTTTTTGCCCGGTTATCTGAAAATGTTTTAAATGAACTTGTCCAATGCGCAGCACTCGTCCTTATTGAGTGGAAAAGTCCACCAACTATTTTTCGGACAAATGATCCAATTGAATGTCCCGTAATCAGAATTGCGGAGACAAGAAACAAAAAGAACGTCATAAAGTAGGTCCCTGTTGTAGAAAAAAGATAATAAAAAAAGGCAAAGCCGATCGCACCAATTAAGCCGCCTCCAAGTCCTTGGCTAGGAATTGACCCGGATAATTCGCCTTTAAAAAGCAGAAAAGTATTGATAATGACTGAACGGTTTTGCCAAGTGTTAACCGCAGACAACGCCTCAAATAAACGAACATGACTGATTAAAAGCATGGTAAACATCAATAAATAAATGCCGCACAGTCTTCGTGTAAAAAACTCGGGTTGTTTGCGAAACAGCACATAATAAACGGAGAGTACAAGGAAAAAAAGCAGGAAGAGCACCCACAAATTTCCAGTGAAGAGACGTGCGGCTTCTTTAATTACTTCACCAGCTGCACCTAGGCTGCTAATCCCTATGCAGGTTAACGCAAACATACATAGTCCGCCGATTTCATAAATCAGCGTGGTCTTCCAGCCAATACTTGTGCGCGTTTTTTTCTTGCTTCGTTTCTTCTTAGCCATGATTCCCCTGCTCCTCATTTCATTCTCGTATGAATCTCTGCGTCGTACGTCCTATTTTTAATTTACTCTATATGTCTGTTTTTGGCAAAAGACGATCATAGGCGATCCAGGAGCTTCCTTGGCACAATCCAGAGTCCTACGTCTTAAAATCAAGTGACGATTGATTCGTCATAAAACCCCCTAAAGTTGAATTTTTATCGTCCAACTTTAGGGGGTTCATTCAATGCTGCAAACCTGGTTTTAAAATTCCATGATAATTGGCAATATCATTGGACGGCGTTTGGTTTTATCAAAAAAGTAGCGACTAAGCGAATCTCTAATTCCGCTTTTTAGCGATGACCATTCAGATACATGTTTTGTAAGCGATTTAGACAACACATTGGAAACGATATGATTAGCTTGATCTAAAAGATCTTCTGACTCGCGCACATAGACAAATCCGCGCGTAATAATTTCTGGTCCTGCAAGGATTCTTTTCGTTCTGCGTCCCAAGGTAACGACAACAATCACTGTTCCGTCTTGAGAAAGGAGACGGCGGTCTCTTAAAACAATATTTCCTACATCACCGACTCCAAGTCCGTCAACCAGCAAGTGTCCTGCTGGAACCGAATCCGATGATCGTGCTGCACCATTGCTGAACTCGACAACATCGCCTTTATCCAGCAAAAATACGTGGCTTGGTTGCACGCCCATTGATTCAGCAATCTCCTGATGGGCTTTCATCATTTTAAATTCGCCATCAATGGGGATCACATATTTCGGTCGTGTCAATTGAAGCATCAATTTAATATCCTCTTCTGACCCATGCCCCGAAACATGGACGTCTTTGCCAAATACGACACGCGCACCTTGACTCATTAAACGGTCAATGGCATTCGTTACAGCTTTCTCATTACTTGGGGTTTGTGATGCAGCATAGATAATCAGATCATTTTCTTTAAGTCTCAATTTTTTATGAATATGATCGGCAAGATTTGACATAGGTGTCAAAGGATCGCCGTCAGAACCGCTTGATAAAATCGCAAGTTCTTGAACCGGGCATTTTAACGATTTCTCCCAATTCAATAAAATATGCTGCGGTATTTTCAAAAATCCCTCTCGTGTAGCGATTGAAATGACCCGTTCTAGATATTTTCCATCAATCGCTACCTTGCGATTGTGGCGGTCACAGGCATCAAAGAACTGCTGAATACGGTATATATTGGTCGCGTGAATCGTGACAATAACGCGTCCTTCCGCAGAATAAAAAATATGATTCAGCTTATCACCGATGATCGAATCGGATGGGGTTTTGCCTGGCAATTCAGCACGTTTACTGTCGGAAAGCAAGCACAGAACGCCTTTATCTCCGAATTCGGAGATTTTGCTGACATCGGTTCGAACGCCTCCAACCGGTGTAAAGTCAAATTTATAATCCCCTGTATGCACAATGTAGCCTTGTGCCGTTTGGATTGCATAACCGATTGAATCCGGTACACTGTGGTAGGTTCTGAAACAGTCAATGACACAGTGTCCTGTTTTAATTCGCTTGTCCGGATTAACGATACGGAATAAATCCTTCGGGAAACTAACACCGACTCTTCGAAGACTTTCCCAAACCAATGCAAGTGTAAAACGTGTTCCGTAAACCGGGACTCTCAATTTTCGCAACAAATACGGGAGTCCACCAATGTTCGCTTGGTGTCCGTGTGTCAGATAAATCCCCTTAATCTGATCACTCCGTTCAACTAAATACGAAACATCCGGAATTACAGTATCTACGCCAAGCATATCTTCATGTGGATGCATCAATCCTGCATCAATAATATAAATGTCATTTTCTACTTCAATGACCGTCATATTATTTCCAATTTCACCAACGCCGCCCATTGCATAAATTTTCACGCTGTCTTTCTTCTTAGCATGCTTCAATGGGCATTCCTCCTATTAAGTTGAGCAGTCATCGCTATTGACCCGAACTAATCATTGCTTTTATTATACCCAATACCTATACTAAAGTACAATTATTTCGCGATGATTCCCAGCACGGATCGCATCATCGAATTACTTTGTTTCGCATAATTTTGTTTGATTAAGCAAATAGTGTGCAGACTCAATCGCTGCAATCCGCATCGCTTCAGTCAGCTGCTCAATATGGAGGCTCGGTGATTCATCATTTTTAATTTGTTCCGATAAATAGGGAACATGAATAAAGCCGCCGATGATCCGTTTCTCGAATTTTTGCAATCCATGCATCAAGTTGTAAAAAACATGATTGCAGACAAAAGTGCCGGCGTTCTCCGAAAGTTCGGCCGGAATATTCATGCGTTGTATCGCGCTGACAATCTCATTCAACGGTAAGGCGGATTCATAATTCTGAGGGCCGTTTTCACTAATTCTCTGTTCTTTTATAATGACCCCGTCGTTATCCGGCCTTTCCGAATGAATTCTGTTCACTGCAAAACGTTCCGGTGTAATTGCTTTGCGGCCGCCTGCTTGTCCGACTGCAATAATAATATCCGGACAAATGACACGTGCTGATGCCAGAAGACGTTCTGCTGCTTCATTGTAAGTAACGGGCAGTTTAGTGGCAAAAAGCTCAATTGATGCTGCTGTCTGCACCCCATCCAAACGTCTTACCGCTTCCCAGGAAGCGTTCCACTTGCTTCCTCCAAATGGCGCGAAGCCGCTCAACAATACTCTCATTACCGATTCCTCCAGTAAAATATAAAAAGGCGATTTAAGCGGATTTGTCCGCCTTCTCACCTTTTTTTCATTTTCATTTATTTGTAATACCTGAACTAGAATTTTTCTTAAATGCATGATAGACATTCAGTAATGACTCAAGCTCTTGATCGGTCAGTGCAACCATTGGCAGTCGAACACCGCCAACGCGAAGATTAAGCTGATTAAGAAGCGCTTTCACTGGAGAAGGACTCGGTGAAGCGAACAATTCGCGCATTAACGGGAGCATCATTCGATGTTTTGCAGCCGCCTCTCTCACCCGTCCCTGACTATAATCCTCCATCATTTGTTTCATTTCTGGAGCAATCACATGCGACGCGACCGAAATCACGCCATGCCCGCCAATTGACAGAACGGGCAACGTCAATCCATCATCCCCGCTGTAAAGATGGAATTGATCATCCGTACCGTTAATAATTTCAGCCATTTGATCTAAATTCCCGCTTGCTTCTTTGACCGCCACAATATTATCGATTTTCGATAATTTAATAATTGTTTCTGCGTCAATGTTTACCTTCGAACGGCTTGGGATATTGTAGATAACGACAGGAACGGCCACCTGATCGGCAATCGCTTTATAATGTGCATAGATTCCTGCTTGATTCGGTTTATTATAGAATGGTGCAACAGCCATAACTGCATCGACACCTAAGTTCGCCGCCTCTTTCGAAAATGCTGCAGACAACTCTGTATTATTTCCGCCGGTACCGACGATGACCTTAATTCTCCCGTCTACAACACGAACGACATGCTCAAATAAAGCTAATTTTTCATCATGGGACAACGTTGGTGATTCTCCCGTTGTACCGGCCACTACAACCCCATCTGAACCGGTTTTTATTAAGTGCTCTAAAAGCACGGTTGTTTGATGTAAATCCACTTTTCCGTTTTCATCAAAAGGGGTGACCATGGCTGTCAATAATCGCCCAAAATCCATTTTTCTCACTCCTGTTTCGGATGTTGCAAAGCTGATCCGTCTTTTTCATTTTCTAGATGGAATGCTTTGTGAAGCGCATTAACCGCTTCATTCATCTTCGTTTGCTTTACCAAAACCCAAATCGTATTGTGCGAGTCGGCCGATTGCAAAATCTGGATGCCTCGCTCCGTTAATGCGTTGACGATTCGTGAGGCCACTCCAGGTTCACCGGCCATTCCTGCACCGACCGCTGAAACTTTCGCGCATCCGGTCTGTACTTCAGGAACATAGCCTTTTGCACGAAGCACACGCACCGCGCGTTCCGTAGTCTCTGCACTCACTGTGTAGACAACACCACTTGGACTAATATTAATAAGATCGACACTGATCCCGTTTTCCGCCATTGTTTTGAACACTTTGGCTTGCAAATCATACTCATTCTTGCCTGCACGCACACGGATTTGGCTCACGTTGCGTACATAGGTAATCCCCGTTACTGGCCGTTCAGCCAAATCCTGGCCCCGTCCGGTACGATTCACAGCTGTCACTAATGTCCCAAGGCCGTCCGACAGAGTTGAACGGATATGGATCGGCACCTTGGCGATCATTGCAATCTCCACCGCTCGAGGGTGAATCACTTTTGCTCCTTGATAGGCGAGATTGCATACTTCATTGTAAGTAAGCTGAGACAGTTGCCGTGCGTCACTGACAATGCGAGGATCCGCTGTCATCACGCCGTCAACATCCGTGAATATATCAATCCATTCTGCGTCCAGTGCGGCGCCAAGTGCAGCAGCCGATGTGTCGCTTCCGCCACGTCCGAGCGTCGTGATTTCACCATCAGCTGTACTCCCTTGGAAACCCGCAACGACAATCGCATCATTTGTTTCTAATCGCTTTAACAGCGGATTTACCTTCATCTCGACAATTTTTGCTTCATTGAAACTGCGGTTGGTTCGAAAACCGGCTTGAGCGCCTGTCATCGCCTCTGAATGCAGCCCTGCTTGTTTCAAAAGATTTGAGAAAACGACCATTGATATGGTTTCGCCGCAAGACATTAAAATATCTTTTTCGCGCGGCGAACACATCGCATCGCTCACCAGTCCAAGCAGAGTATCCGTAGCATACGGATCGCCTGAGCGCCCCATCGCCGACACAACGACAACCACTTTATATCCCTTGCTTACAGCGCGCCGTACATGCTGAACGGCACGCTGCCTCATTTGTTCCGTTTGTACGGATGTACCGCCAAACTTTTGAACAATGATTTTCACATTTGTTCACCCTTTCGCATAAGGGAGATCTCGAGACAATCTCTGTGGCGACACTAATTAAAACTTCACTAAACCAAGTTTTAGAAGTCTTTCCGCTATCTGTACCGAATTCCAAGCAGCACCCTTCAGCAAATTGTCCGACACAATCCATAAGTGGAATCCGTTGTTTACATCAGGATCCCGGCGAATTCGACCGACGAAAACCTCTTTTTTACCTGATGCAGAAGCCGGCATTGGATAAATCTGATGTGCTGGATCGTCTTGCAAGACGACACCCGGTGCATCTGCCAGTAACTTTTTCAAATCTGATGCAGAAACATCGGTTTGGTCGATTTCAATATATACGGACTCGCCGTGACTGATACTTACAGGAACACGCACGCAAGTCGCGGAAACTTTGATCTCCTGATCATCCATAATTTTTTTTGTTTCATTGATCATTTTCATTTCTTCAAACGTATAATCGTTTGGCTGGAACAAATCAATTTGCGGTATTGCATTAAATGCCATTTGAAAATGTTTTTTGTCACCTTTAACCGGCATAATCGCTGCTTCCGGTTCTTTTCCGTCCAAGACCTGGCGAGATTGCTCTTCCAACTCAGCGATTGCTTTCGCTCCCGCTCCGGACACTGCTTGGTAGGTTGAGACAATAATCCGATTTAAGCCATAGGCTTGGCGAATAGGCTCAAGTGCAGCAACCATTTGAATTGTTGAACAGTTTGGATTGGCGATAATGCCATGATGCTGGGTCAACGCTTTTTCATTCACTTCGGGAACAACGAGCGGAACATTCGGATCCATACGAAAAGCACTCGTATTATCGACAACAATTGCGCCGCGTTTCGCTGCTTGCGGAGCAAGTTGTTTTGAAACAGATCCGCCTGCGCTGAATAACGCGATATCTATATGCTCAAATGATTCAGGCTTTGCTTCCTCAATCGTCCATGATTTTCCACCAAAAGTAATGGATTTTCCTGCTGAACGTGCTGATGCAAGCGGTAAAAGCGATTTTACGGGCAGCGGCGAACCTTCCAACATCTGAACCATTCGGGTCCCAACGGCACCGGTTACGCCGACAACCGCCACATTTAAACCTTCTGACTTAAGCAAAACCATCTCTCCTCTATATCACTCAATAGATTTTCCTATTATTATATTATCATTTAAGGCTTAAAGAAAAGGACTATTCGAAAAAATGTCCTTTTTTACCGAAAAATACAGTTTTATTTTATCACAATTACATATAGAGAGAAGCAGGTATTATTTGTTTTTTGCTGATTTCTCAAGCAGGATTGGCTGATTTTGTTTTCCAAGAATGGCGTGTTCAACGGTTTCAACAAGCAAATCCATATGAGATACAAGAGAATTCGGCTTTTTTATCGGATCATCCTGACCGAAAGGAATAAAATAAATATTTTTTGCGACAATTAATTTAGCAATGTTTTGTAAATTTAGCCCTAATCCATCATTAGTCGATATGCCGAGCACGACAGGGCTTCCATTACGCAAAGTTGCTTTTGCGGCCATCAGAACCGGGCTATCTGTTTGCGCGTTGGCGAATTTACTCATCGAGTTCCCGGTCAGTGGTGCGATAACCATGCAATCCACCGGTGTTTTTGGTCCATACGGTTCCGCGTCAACAATCGAATCAACTACTTTTTTTCCGCTTATTTCCTCAAGCTTGCTGATCCAATCGCTTGCCTTGCCGAATCGCGTACTGGTTGTTTTAACCGTATAGGTGACAAATACCGAGACATTACAACCTGCTTCAACCAGTTTTTCAATTTGAGGGACAACCTGACTATAGGTACAATGAGAAGCCGTAATACCAAAGCCAATGTGCTTGCCTTTAAGACTCATGATTTATCCTCCTTTGAAAAATTATCGTGCAACAGTTCAGCCAGCACGTTTGCAATAATTCGCCCTGCTGTCTTGGGAGCAACCATTCCCGGAAGCCCCGGCGTTATAATTGCTTTGATTCCTCTCTTTTTCGCGAAACGGAAATCTGTTCCTCCCGGGAGCGATGCAATATCCATGATAAAGCTGCTGGCGGGCATTCGCGACAATACTTGACTTGTCAGCACTAAAGCAGGAATTGTATTGATACATATTTCATTATCTTCTACTTCTTTTTCTAAGTCTTTTAGATAGAAACCTTTGACCCCCATTTCAATCGCGCGCGCAATTTGCGCCGGATTTCTTGAACCGACTTTTACATGTGCACCAAGCGCATGAAATGCGCGTGCAACGCTCATGCCGGTACGTCCAAGGCCAAGGACGATAACATTTGCATCATGAATTGTAATATCAGTATTTTGAATCACCATCATCAACGTTCCTTCTACCGTAGGAATCGAATTGTAGATGGCCACATCATCTCGTGCAAATAGCTTAACTAACCCGCGACCGGTTTCCGCGACAAGTTGATTCAAATAACGGGTTGTGATTCCTGAATAAATAACGCAATGTTCCGGAGTCTTTGTCACCCATTCCTTTGTCAATTTAACCTTTTCATTCGAGAAGGTCGTCTCAACAATTCCCTCTTGACTGGTTCCGCTCACAGGCAGGATAATGCTATCAACAGTTCCAGGGTTAATTTCATCCATTGTGACTTTCGAAGCACCGTTAAAATTTCGATCCAGCTGATCAAAACCGACAAGCGACAGATGAGCATCAAGCGCGATTAATTTGTTAATGACTTCAATCTGTCGGGCGTCCCCTCCCATGATCACAATATGTCTGTTTGTCAGCATCAACGTTCCCTCCGCTTGGCTATTTCCTATAAAAATTCAATTTGCGCATAGCCGTATTTTCCTTCAACACTTTATGGTATGACGATTACCCAGTAGTGTGATTTCATTTCGTGTAGGTAAGAAAAACCGGGCAAAATACGAGTGTCTTTCCGGTGCTGAATCGCCGCTTCGGTTACTCGC